>CALLLS010000007.1 GCA_938008215.1 uncultured Verrucomicrobiales bacterium
CCCACTTCCATCGTCAGCTTATTCGTTGTTGCCAGTAAAATAGAGCCTGTTGCAAAGCTAAGGAGTAGCCATTTCCATATCTGGCTTTTTGACACTATTAATGGTTTTGTCTTTTCGAATGTTTGCGATAAGATTTCTGGCTTAAGAGGATTCCTTAAAACTGAAAAAGCAAGTCCTATCATGTGAATCAAAAAGAGGATAAATATCACCCCAAAAACTAGAGCCTGCACTTTCAGCCCCCAGAAGTATTCAGATATAAAGGGGTATGTAAATAGTCCGAGTAAGGATCCCATATTTGAATAACCATAGAGAAAATAGGGTGATTCTTTAGGAGCGTGATAGCGATACCATGTTTGGGCAATACTAGAAGTCATAGATAGGAGTAAAAACGGGAGACCTACCGATATGAGGAAACTAGAAACTATTTTTAAGTTTACGTTCTCTATTCCGTCGACAAGGGAAAAGTCCATGAGTAGAGGGCTTCCCCAGAGCGAGACTTGAGCCACCATATAAATGAGCACAATTATGGAGCCGGAGACGTATATCATTAGCTGCCTCTTAGCACTTTGTTTGACCAATATATGCGCCAAATAGTAACCAGCGAGTAATAGAACCTGAAAAACCATCATTGCAGAAGTCCAGACATAAGCGGAACCACCAAATAATGGTAAGAACAGCTTAGAACTCAGAGGTTGAATCTGAAAAAGGAGAAACGAACTTAAAAATATGGTTATGGTAAAAAAGATTTTCATAGTTCTGCATGAGGGAATTTAAAGGTGCTTGAAAATAGAATCATAAACTGAGGCTTTATTGAGCTTCAAGACGCGTTTTCAGGTGGTGGAGCATAGCGGATTCGAACCGCTGACCCCTTGTCTGCCAGACAAGTGCTCTACCAACTGAGCTAATGCCCCATCTTTTTGATAATGGTGAGAGACGTTAAAACGCTCTTTATTCTTTCTTGCAAGCTCTTTTTAGAAGCTCCTTACAGTGCGTCGCTTAATATCCCTGTGAGTATGCGCGGGAAAAGTTCGACCTGATCCCCGATTGGTCTATGAGGTAGAATGACGCACCTCTGGCTCCGTTTATATTACAGTCTGGACGGTATGTCTTACTAGGAGCGAGATCCACTTGCATGGTAGTTTGGGTATTAACATCTCTTCCTGGAAGTCCTAAAAGAGCGTTAAAGGCACCCATTTGTGAGGCTTGGCTATTTACTTCTAAGGTATGCACACCTGGCTCAAGCCTGATCATTTCCGCACCATCTGGTGGGTATTTCCCATCCACTTTCACAACTTGAGTTGTCCCGTTCTTCACAGCTAATATAGCATGAGGGTCACTCGCATCTGCTTGCTTGAAGAAATAGTTAGGCGATCCACACGAGACTAGGAAAACAATAAGGAGGGCAAGGGTTGAAAATTTTTTCATCTTAATTTAAGTCTTATAGGAGAAAAATTTATTCAAGGGAAACACTTTTTTCTTTCCCTCCCCTCACATCACTCTTCACTTTCACCCTATGATTGGAATTGACTTAGGAACGACTAACTCTGCGGTAAGTGTAATAGAAGCGGGCTTCCCAATAGTCTTAGCTGATAAGGAAAATAGACGCCTCTTACCAAGCCTCGTTTCTAAGACCAATGATAACTTATATGTGGGGCATGAAGCCATCCCGCATACACCCTCACAGAGCGTAAAGAGTTTAATCGGGCGAGAAGAAGTTCCTCCGTCCTACAATGGTGGCCCTACAAAAATAATGAGCGGGCGTATCCAAGTAATGGCAGGAGACACCTGGATGAGTCCTGTTCAAGTCTCTGCTGAAATTTTAAAGACTCTTAAAGCCACAGCAGAGTTTCGCTTAGGCAAGGAACAGAGGGAGGCAGTAATCACCGTACCTGCTTATTTTAATGATCGTCAACGGGCGGAGACAAAGGAAGCGGCAGAACTAGCAGGTCTGAAGGTTCGCAGACTGATCGCAGAACCCACTGCTGCGGCACTGGCATATGGACTAGAGCGAGCTTCTGAGAATACAAAAATCGCGGTTTATGATCTAGGTGGCGGAACATTTGACCTCTCTATTATAGAAATGCGCAAGGGAAACTTTGAGGTGCTCGCTACGGCGGGCGATACAGACTTGGGCGGAGATGACTTTGATACCGTTCTGGCAGAGCTGTTAGATTGTTCAATCTCAGAGGCAACGGAGCAAAAAAGAGCCTTCGATACCGCATCAAGTGTATCCGGAGTAACGGCAGAAGCTTATGAAAAAGCGTGTTGGAAGCTTCTAGAACGCTCACGTAAATGTTGCGAGCGCGCCCTCATAGATTCTGGCATTAAAAAAGACGGCTTAGACCGTATCATTCTCGTTGGAGGTAGCACGAAGATGCCTATGGTTCGGAAGCATGTCGCGGAGGTCTTTCAACAAGAGCCTGATCTCTGCCTCCATCCTGATGAGGCCGTCGCTCTTGGTGCAGGAATCCAAGCTGGTCTTTTAGATGGCACGGTGCAAACCCTTTCTCTCATTGATGTCACTCCCTTAAGCCTCGGCATAGAAACACTGGGGGGGCTCATGAATGTCATTATCCCCAGAAACTCCACTATTCCTTGTAAAAAGGGTGAACTCTTCACGAATGCCGTCGATGGACAGACGTCCATGAAAGTAAAGGTGCTGCAGGGAGAGCGCGAATTCACAAAAGATAACTGGGAGCTTGGAGAGTTTGAAGTAGCTTTCACACCAGCTCCTAAGGGACAGGCACGCGTTGGCATTCAGTTCTCACTTGATGCGAATGGCATTCTCTCCGTTCTAGCCCGAGATACCTCCACTCAAGAAGATACGCATATCACGATCGAGCGTAGTACAGTGGACATCACGGAAGTGGCTGTAGAGAAAATGATCGATGAAAGTGTTGATCACGCCCTAGACGACATGGACGGACGGGTGTTTACAGAAGCGAAGATGAAAGCTGATGAACTCTTACCTTCTCTAGATGAAGCCCTTACCCTCGTCGGCGAACAATTGGATGAGGAAACGAAGGCAGCGATTCTGGCCTCTAAATCAGATGTCATCGCCGCTCTAGAATCTCAGAACGGAGCAGAGCTTAAGAAGGCGGTTGAAAAACTAGATGACGCCACCGAAGAGCTCGCAAGTTTAGTAATGCAGAGCATACTAGGATAAATCTTCTTTCTTCTTAAGAACGGAACACCGAATTCATTCGGGAGCGTGCCTAAACTTTAGTTTTTGAAAACAGGAAAGGATGCCTATTCTTCTAGAGAGATCAGATCACTTCTTCTGTTCTGATTGCTCCTTTTCTGGCCGCTCATTTTTCTCAGCAGGCTTCCATAAACCTCCTAATTCCAACTGACTCCATGCCCACTTAGTCCATCGGATAAGGGTGAAAGAAAGCCAGACTGCCCACAGAAGCATCATCCCACGGTAAAACCAAATCGAGACCGAGAATACTTTAGGGATGGGTAACAGCTGTCCCTCACCTCTCGCTTGAAACCATCTGAGATTTCCCTCATTTGAGTTCTCTCCGATGATTCGCATCTCTGGAGAGCCGAGGAGTCCAGTATAGAGAGCTATAAGTAATATGATAATACACGGAATTGCACCTGCGATAATCACGAGCTGATTTAAATTATAAATGCGACGTGGAATTTTCTGTATAAAAGGGGCACTTTTAAAAGAAATCCAGAAGAAATAGAGCGTCACTAAGAACGCGCAGATGAGCGGGATTTGGGTGAGCCCAATGAACAACAATATCCACTCATACCACTTAAGCGGAGAACTCTTAATACGCCCTAAAAACCATCCCGCCAGGATGATTACGATGAGCAGTGGCCACATTCTTACCGCAGGTCCACGCAATGGACCGTCCGTCCATAATACCCAACGTTTAAGGTATGGCATGGTTACAACGGTGCTAGCATTTGCGCAATCTACAGGAAGCTTCACCTCATCCCCAAGCGTAACAAAAGAGAACGAGCTAGGCATTTTCCACACAAGCTCTAGCGTCTGCTCTCCTGGACGGAGAGGAATGATAATAGATTCCCCTTCCTTACGCACAGGTGTTTCTTTTCCGTTTAAACGGAGAGAAGAAACCTCTGCCTCTTTCGCCATCGACAGAATAAAGTCCATCCCTAAGCTATTTTGTAAGGAAAGCTTTAATGAAGAAGTTCTTTGTCTCGCCCCTAAGTTCATTTTATGAATCGCTTGCTTGATGGTGAGAGTTTCTCCTGCGATCGCTTTTGGTCGCGCCACTTTCAAGGAAACCTTTTCTCCCGGCCAAGGCTTCCAAATAGGGACAATTCCCGTCGGTCTGTTCGCATAAATTGGCTCGAGACCACCCTCAGGGGCATCTTGGATAGAGACATTCCATATAGCAGAAGTAATGACCTGCCACTCTTCTACCCATTGCTCATTTTTTTCTGCTAATAGTAATATTTCTGGAATCTGTTCTAACTGGCTTTCCCAAGAAAAACTTTGCTGCTGCGCTCCTAACCTTATCTCTATCCTCCCATTATCCTCATTCACACCTGGAGTAAGGATTCGCTCGCCTGGTAAGAGAGGTAAGGACAAGGATACCGCTTTCCCAAGTGGAGAAAGCCTATTTACAGTAGTAGTGGATTGCCAAATAAGACCGAGCTCCAATACACGGTCTACCTTAAAGATCGGATTGTAATCTTTTTTATCGTAAGCGATCTCCGCATTTTGACTTTTGTTCTGCTCTACGAAGAAGACTTGATTTTCTGGAATGCCATTTTCTTTCACTCCCGTAACAGTCCAGTTTAGGGCATCTATGTTGACGTATTGTGGCTTTAGGGCAAACGACCACTGCCAATCGCCAGCAGGCACTAGCCCCTCCACATTCACCTGATGTGTTCCCTCATCTAGCACCACCCATAAATAGCCATTATGTCTTCCAATCGGGACAGCATCTCCGTTTGCTAAGGTCACAGAAACAGGTGACCATACAGGCAGTCTTCCAGGAAGAGGCACCGCCGTTCGTTTAGCGGTATGGATCCGCACCTCCATCGAGAGCTTCATGCCATCTAAGGAAAGGTTCACCTCAGGAATAGTAACAAACTGGGTTCCTTTCAACGATTCATCTGATACTCTTTCTTTGAGTGTATTTAAAAGCGTCGCGTCAGGAATCTGTGCCTCCGTAGTCTTCACTAAGAATAAACTAAAAACGAGGAATGCCGCTACCGAGCTACTCGCTTTTTTAAGACCTTTCATGTTTAGATCTTTCATCTTTGGCGCGCCACCTTTCAGCTGTCTAATCAGTCCATAGAGAAGAGCACCTAAAAGTAATACGCGAGCTATAGTAATGAGGCGCTCTAACCATAATGGAATAAGTAAAAAGGAGACATTTTCATTCGCACTCACGGGGCCAGACCAACTAAAAGAGACGGAGCGCCATGACCACTCTGGCACAGCAGGACCTGTCTGAATCTTCGCCTTGCTATCATACTTCAAGTTTTGCTTCTCGTAGATCATTTTAGATTTTCGCTGACTTTTCACCTGCTTAACACCAGCATTACTTCTATTAGAACTCATATCATCCAATTCCATTTGAGCCTCAATAGTTGATAAATTTGAGCTGAAAGAAGGTGAATAATTACGCTTCCCCACTACGGAATGAGCTTCTAACTGAGGATAGATTGCTTGCTGGATCTGATTTTTAGCGAAGGGCACAAGCTTAAAAAGCACCAAAACGATCGATAAGTAGGCGAAAATCTTTGCTATATTCTTAACCTGCGTGTTTTTCACAGCATTCGTGATAATGAGAGAAATCAGGAGAAGGAGCCACACAAGCCTCGGCGCACCTTGCTCATGATACGCAAGAACAAACGATAAGAGTGCAACCATACTCAATTTCCACCCCCATAGTTTAAAGATAGCTACAGTAATTACTAAGATCAGAAATACATCTAGCAGTGACCACTTTGTCACACAATCGCCACTTGAGGAATCCGCACCCAATACCGCAAAGGCTCTCCACCCAGGGGGTAAATACAGAGTCCCAGAAAGAGAATCTGCATTAGTCTCCCAGCCCGTAGCAGAAATCTTAGCCTTATTATCCATTCGCCCCACCGATTGAAGATTTAAGTTTCTTACTCTAACCTCCACTCCTGTTGCTCCCGTGACAGGATTTTTAGTGATCAGCTGACTCTCATTACCAATCTTTGCGGCGCCCAACCTTTGTCCGTCTGCCGCATCCAGCCTCCATGTTTGTAAAGAGTTTCCAGAAATCTGATCCATGTAGGTTAACTCCTTTCCATTTTCATCCAGCCAAAAGCTGCGGGTAATATTTACACCTGGAGGTTTCTTCTGCCCCATACCTCGCATTTTTTCTTCAATCGAAAAGGGCTTAGAGTTATCCCATAAATGTAACGGTAGTTGCCTCCACTTCTGCGGAAAGGTAGTCTGAGCCACATCAACTGCTTGGATATTGGAAAAACTCTATAAGGCGGAAGTTTGGATTATTTTGAAGGGAAAGAAGCTCTTCTTTCACGATAGGCGTTAGTCCACTGGCATATTGCACCATTTCTGTTGGAGTGGTTCTGAAGGCAACAATAGAGACTACCCATTTACCAGCCCTCACCTGTGCCTTAACGGTACCTTTTTCATCTATCGCACATGGAATAGATGAAGAGACCGATGAAATCTTCCAGTCCTCTGGAAGAATAGCACCCAGCTCTTCTTCTCTACTTTTCCCCGTAACAGTAATTTCTAAATCTGTGTAGAGCCACGTGGGTGCTCCGTCCTCTAAATTTCGGTAGACTTTTACTTCTAAAAAGTTCTTATCTGTTTCCTCTTTAACCGTTCTTTTTAACCAAAGTCGCCCGTTTGTATCCCAGCTTGGGTTCGTCAGCTCTTTTCCGTTCCTAGATAATTTTAATACGCCGACTGTGACAGGAAGATTAATTGTTTGGGGCATCTCGCTCCATTTAAAGTTTCCTTCCACATCCCACGCCCCCTCATTGAGAATGATTTCTGGCTTTCCTCCATTGATAATCACAGGAACTTCTTCCCCGTTCACTTTCACGTTTAATGGCCAAGCAGCATTATCACCAGGAAGCTGAAGTCTACCCTTCTTAAAAAGTGTTACTGGCAATCTGAAATTACCATCTTTCTCATTTACATTAAGGGTGAGCTCAGAAGACCAGTTACTGATACTTACCTTATCATTATTGTAGAGTGAGGGCACGCCGTCCTGATCCCATGTGACCCAATCGACCCATCCTTTTAGCTCTTCGGGAAGCTGCTTTGAGGCCTTAGGTATCTTCTCATCTATGATACTACCGCCCACTCCTAAAGATGCTTCTTGCGAGAAACCAGAAGTGATTCCAACCAGTAGAAGAAAATAAAAGAACCAATTTTTGAAAGGAATGCGCGTTACCATGCCTTATATTAGGCTTAGCACTAAAAAATGTGACAGAAAAAATGAATTTTTTAACTGTGCATCCTATTCCAAGCAGAAACGAGAGCAAGTAGCCCTGCTTTTCCGATGGATGGGTTAATGCCTACACCCCAACAAACTTTGCCGTCATTGCCCTTAAGCTGGACGTATGCCACCGAATCAGAATCTGATCCACCTCTTATGGCATGGGATCGATAATCCTGCACGTGAAAATCTTTAGCTACAATTTGTTCAATAATATGAACTAGTGCATTAATAGGACCATTCCCCTCCCCCTCTACGATATGATCTTCCCCTCTATACTTTATGGTGGCTCTACATTCCACTGACTCTTCCGTTTCTCGAGTGAAATCTGCCTTAACTAACTTTAGTAGCGCATCCTTATTCACAAACGCCTCATGAAAGGCCTCGTAAACTTCTTTCGGCTCTATCTCCGTTCCTTTTTCATCTGCAAAGTGAGAAAGGGTATTCCCCACCACTTGTTTCATCCCGTCAGGAATATCTAATCCAAACTCCGTTTCTAGAATATACGCCACTCCGCCTTTCCCAGATTGAGAATTAATGCGGATGATATCGCTTGAGTAGTTTCTCCCAATATCCTTAGGATCAATCGTCAAATATGGCACTTCCCATGAAGAACTCTCTCCTATACGATCCATACCCTTTTTAATCGCGTCTTGGTGTGAACCCGAAAAAGCGGTGAAAACTAGGTCACCCGCATACGGATGACGTTGATGCACTGGCAGCTCTGTAATTCTCTCATAGACATCACGGACATCCTTAATACTGGAAAAATCTAACCCTGTTTGTATGCCATGGCTATTCATGTTCAACGCCACCGTCGCAATATCTAGATTACCCGTGCGCTCTCCATTTCCGAAGAGTGTTCCTTCCACCCGGTCTGCTCCCGCCATAAGCCCAAGCTCGGTAGCCGCGATCCCTGTCCCCCGGTCATTATGAGTATGAAGAGACAGGATGATACTGTCTCTCTTCTTAAGGTGTCGGGACATCCACTCTATCTGATCCGCGTGCACATTCGGAGTGCTCCACTCCACCGTCGCGGGGAGATTAAAGATAATGGGGGCTTCTGGTGTCGGTTCCCAGATCTCAGCAACAGCATCACAAACCTCCAACGCAAAGTCTAACTCTGTATCGGAAAAAGACTCTGGCGAATATTGAAAGCGCACACGCGTTTCAGGCACGGTCGAAACGAGCCTCTTAACGATCTTCACGCCCTCTAACGCGATATTTTTGATGTAATCCTGAGTAGCGTTTCGGAACGTGATTTTCCGCTGTAAGGTAGAGGTGGAATTATAGAGATGCACGATCGCTTTTGGCACCCCCTTAAGCGACTCAAAGGTGCGCTCAATAAGATGATCCCGCGCTTGCACAAGTACTTGAAGAGTCACGTCATCTGGGATTCGCCCCTCTTCCACAAGGCGACGCATAAAGTTGAATTCGGTATCAGAGGCAGAAGGAAACCCCACCTCTATCTCCTTAAATCCAACATCTACGAGAAGCTGAAAGAACTCTAGCTTTTGCTCCACCGTCATCGGATTAATCAAAGCCTGATTCCCATCACGCAGATCCACCGAACACCAGATAGGTGCCTTTACGATCTCATTATCAGGCCATTGACGATCTGGCAAATCGACCTTCGGGAAAGGTTTATACTTGGAAATTGATTCAGGACGCATCGTTTTTCTTTTACGAGTGTTAACATAATAACGAAGCTTAAAAATGATGGATGGAAAAGGATATAAAAATTGATTTTTCTATGTCTATTAGTCGTCAAAACCTGTAACAGAAACCTATTCATCATGAAATCCATACACACGTCTATCCTTCTATTTTTAACATTAGTGGTATCGTCTTATGCACAAAGCCCCACAGCAACCGCTAAAACCTTTCATAAACTTACTCAATTAAACAAGTATGATGAAATTGGCGCGCTTTTTGCACCATCTGCCCTCAAAGAACTCCGTGAGATTATGCGTGTAGGTACTATTTCCGATACGACAGCATCTATGGTATTACCCATGTTCTTTGGCGAAGGTGCCGATAAGGCAAGTGTTGCTGATCTTGGCGATCAAGAATTCTTCGGTATCATTATGAGAATTGCTATGATTCGGTCTGGACTGGCAAGCGGCATAGATTTTAAGAACATAAAATATCTCGGTGAGAAACGACAGGGATCACTGGCTTATGTTATTACTCGTTATCCTATGAATGTGAGCGAGAGAAGAACTGAAACAGTAGAACCTCTCATTATGAGAAACGAAGGTGGTCAATGGAAGTTACTCCTAAACGATTCCATGAGAACGATGGCTAAAGAGCTAAGATCCACACTAGATCCGTAAAGGTTTTTCAACTATTTTGACAAGTATGAGTTATTGAGACTTAATCTCATTTTTAGAATCATTCTAATAAAAGTTGCGTTTCGGAAAAATAGATCTAATAAGATAGTATTATGTCAACAGCACTCAAAGACAACACTAAGGCCACCGCAACCGTATCTAAGCACCTTAATCAGCTCACTGCCGATTCTTACGGCTTACTTGGGCAACTACATCTCGCACATTGGAACGTAGAGGGAACAGACTTTAAAACTCTTCATGAGATGTTTCAAGCCATGTATGAGGAACTCTTCGTAGCGATTGATGACATCGCCGAGCAAGTTCGCCAACTGGGTCATTATGCTGAGGGTGGTCTCCAACGTCTCTCCGAAATGTCAAATGTACCAGAGGCTCCATCCGCTAAAGCAGCATCTGCTAAAGATTTTGTCTCTGCAGTATTGGTGGCTAGTGAGGTCGTTATGAATACAGCCATAGAGGCTCGGGACGCTTGCGGTGATGGTATTGATCCAGAAACTGAGGATCTTCTGATTGGCCGTATCCGCGTGCATAAAAAAGCAAACTGGTTTCTTAAAAGTTACCTCGCTTAATTGCCATCCCTCGCCTTCACTCTTGTGTTGGTGATTTAAACTTCAGGAAAGGCGCTGGTTTACACAGTGCCTTTTTTTTATTCGCTACTCTACCACATTTGCTACAATAAAATGTAGCGTCCTTTGTGAGCTTATAGAGTCGCACATTATCTTTTTCTAGATCTTTTTTAGACCACTCACAAATCGTTTTCCCCATAATACATTATAGCCTTGTCTCTCTATATCCTTAGAAGCAGGCTTACTCTTTAATAATACATACTGAGACTCAATCTCAATAATATTCTTGATCTAAGCTCATTTTTAGTGTTATTTCATTTAAGATACTTAGATGAAGATAACCTCCCCTACATCCTTACTTCATGACTCTCTTATCCTTGACTGGATTGATCGAGAGCTTGTCGACAGCTATCAGCTTTCACATGACCTCTCTCAGAAACGGGATATATTGCTCGATCTCCGCCAGCATTTTATAGCTAACGATTCATCCTACAACAAACTCGTTGGCGGTTTTTACCCGCTGCTCCCTAAGGTAGAGCTTCATTCTTACCTCTTAGGCTACCGCATACGACAATGGTTCTCTCTCAATTTTTCAATTCAGGTATCGGACCCACTAAACCGAGTCATAACACAGATAAAGCCTATTTATTCTACGCTCCGCACTTTAAAGAACGAGCGAAAAGCGTTTTTCGAGCATAGTGACTTTAGAGTACCTTACCACGACATCAGAATAGAAATTGTGCCCATTTAAAATAATAAGTGAGTGATTGTAGAATCGTATAATGGATCCGCATCTCCTGACCTGTCAGCTTCTTAGAATGCTATAGCAGTTTCTAGCGTCGCTTAACATTCATTATCATCTGCAGCACATGGATTAACTGAGAAAAGAAGAAGGGAAGCCGGCATTGACAACAATTTGAGATAAAATGATATGGCCATGCTGAAACGCATTAAACGACTAAAATTTTCAATCCCCTTATCTAAATAGTATAACTTTCTGAGATCATCTTACTTGCTCTTTCTAGCCCTTGGAAAAGTACTTTTAGGACTATCGGCTTTGTTAAATAGTCATCCATGCCAACTCGATAGGCTCGCGCTCTTTCATCAGTTAGAGCGTTAGCTGTAAGCCCCATGATCACGGGCTGACGGGGCAACTTTAATACACGTATCGCTTCCGTAGCTTGATAACCGTCCATTTTAGGCATTTGGATGTCCATGAGTATAATATCTGGCTGCTCCTTCTTCACATACGCTACCGCCATTTCTCCGTCCTCAACGTATTCGGCTTCTATCCCAATCCGCTTTAACATTAGCTGCACCAAGCGTTGATTAATGGCATTATCTTCCACCACTAGGACGCGATATGGGAAAGAATCAAAAAACAAGCTCTCCTCGGTGTCTTTAGTGGATGTTTGTTGCTCTTGCTCAGGTTCAATACCCAGATCACTCAGTAAGCGAAGTAGATCAGCGCGTCTCAGCGGTTTAGTGGCCGTTAGAGTATGCGGAAGCTCAACCCCTGATAAAGGAATAGACGAAATCAAAAGCGCAGGCACAGTGCGCCCCGCCTCTTGCGCAATAGCCGCCACTTTTTTAATCAATTCCGCTCCCTGCATATCAGGCATTTCTTGATCACTGATCAAAAGGTCAGGGAGTCCCTCTATCTCTATTTCTTTTAGAAGAGTAATTGGACTCCTAAACGGCATCGTCTCCGCTCTCAAATGAGAGAGTTGTCTCTCCAGAATCTTGAGATTCGTTTCATTATCATCCACAAACATCACGCGCTTTCCTTCTATCCATCCCACGTTCTGTTTCTTCGCTGCTTCTGGTTTCTTAAGCTCCACCTCAGGTAGCGTAAAGGTAAAACTGAACACTGAGCCTACTCCAAGCTCACTTTCTGCCCAAATCTCTCCGCCAAAATATGTCACTATCTTCTCTGAAATAGCCAGCCCCAAACCCGTTCCTCCTTGCGTTCTAAGCTCTGCTGAATTTGCCTGGTAAAACACCTGAAATAAGCGCTCTAGCTCCTCCTCATGAATACCTAAGCCCGTATCTTTCACGCGCACTAGCCAGTCTCCTTTTCGATTCTTAAGGTTATTACGTTTCACCTCCACGACGATCTCACCCTCTTCCGTAAACTTGGACGCATTTCCTATTAAATTCGTCACCACCTGCTTGAATCGCGTCTCGTCTCCTAAAAAATAATGCTCCCCCGCCACACGCAGATCAAAAAGAAGGCTCACTTTCTTCTGAGAAACCACATAGCGCAACATATCAATGCTGTCCTCAATTGCGCTATTTAGTGAAAAGGGCTTCTCCTCGAACTGCATCTCTCCCGCCTCGATTTTGCTATAGTCTAAAATACCATCGATTAAGGAAAGTAAGGTTTCCCCACAGGTTTGAATGGTCTCCACATACTCTCGCTGATCATGTGTTAAGTCTGTTCCCACCATTAATTCCGCCATCCCGATCACTCCATTCAGCGGAGTCCGAATCTCGTGACTCATCGCCGCCAAAAAGCTAGACTTCGCCTCACTCGCCGCATCCGCTTTCACCCGGAGCTCTACCGCCAGCGCACGCCCTTGCTCGGTTTCATTAACCAATCCATGCCATGTATTAGCAAGATCACGAAACTGACCGACAAGTCCCTTCATCCCTCGCTCACCCTCTTTCGCGGCATTGATTTGATCGGGATAGGACTCCATCAAACCCTCCATTTGCTCATGCATTAGAGCCAAAGCCTCTTCCATATCCACATTCACAGCCTTCATCTGCCCCAGAGCCTCATTTGCCTCCTCCGTGCTTATATAAAGAGCGCGATTCAGACGATCATGTTGAGTCTCAAATTGATCGTAGCGATCACTCACCTCTCCTAGAAAACTAGACCACTCTTCCTCGCTAGGAACGCGAACCGCACCTTCAGAACAAAAGCCGGCGCGCTTCAGCTGTATACGCAAAAGTGGGTTCATCTTATCCATCTTTTTAAGCGATAGACTCTTCAAAAAAGACGACTGTCATTGTCTGATTGTGAAGATCAAACCCTAGCCCGTTGCCACTTGGTCCAATCTCTCCGTAAGAATGAAAGCCACATAAAACAGCACCAGCGGGAAGCTCTTCCTTTACCGCTTCCACCTCTAGATCGGTATAGTGTCCCATTGCTAACTTTCGACCCACACAGCTAATACACAGCGCACCCTGCGCGTCCTTCACTTTCTCTCCCGCTTTATTAGCCGCTTCTCTTGCGCCTTCCACTAAATAGCGATAATCCGCATTCATTAATCGAGCAGTACTCCCCTCTGGAACATCCCCTGCAAAGGTCAGAGTCCTCGCCTCTTCATCTACCGCTAAGAGCGTCCGAATAACCGAATCCTTCCAGCCTTCTAGATGAACCTCTAAGGGATATAATAATCCCGAGAACGGCAGCTGTTTTGCCTCCTCACCCAAATAGGCAGAATACACTCCCAGAGCTGGCTGCCCATCGAGTTCATGCACCACATTGTGAACAGATTTCGTGACTTTACGGAACGCACCAAAAGGCTTCCATCCCGCCACCGAAGCCGAATGTGAATGAAAATTCTTACCGTAGAACCCTACAGCCACGATCGAGTTCTCTAACACCTTACCGTCCGCCACAACTAAGGTCTTCACAAAATCCGCTCCATCCCCAGCTAACCCACCAGAGAAATCACAGCAACCATTTAAAGACTCAGACAATCCCTCCACCAATAAGCTTCCATTCACGGTTAGCCCATCTGCAAAAACCATCACATAGCTTAAATCTTCATCCAAAGCCTTTAGCTCCTCTGCAATCCGCATTCCACCTGCGCGCGAATCCTTCTCCTCGCTCGCATCAAACGACCTTGTATGCAGAGCTGTTTTCTCCAAGTGTAAAAAAGTCAGCACTGCAGACTCACCTAAAGCTTGCTCCCCCGCTATCTCTCCCGCACTTGAACACCCCACAATGGAAGTTCCTTTCGGACAAGCTTCCCCAACGCGACTCATAAAGCCCTCGTCCTCAAGCCACTCACGTGGGGCAAAAACGAGTAAAAGGTCAGCACTACCACCTTCCGCTTGAAATGGCTCGATCTTATCCGAAAGACTCGCTATGATCGATTGCTCAATGTTCATAATTTCTTTTTCCCATAAACAGAAAGAAATGCAAACCACAAAAAATCATCTCTACAGCCCATGCCTCCGCAGGCGTCACTTTAATATCAAAAGAAACCGAAAAGGTTCATTACTTTCTTGTTTCCAGTTCATGAAATCGATTCCGAGTTTTACCCCAAGCCTTAGAGAGGGAAAATTATTTACACTTCGCTCAGTGTTACTACAATCAACTATAAGTGTAAGAACACACTATCAAAGTCAGAGCTACCTCTCTGCATATAAGTGAGTAACTTTTGCGTTCTATTAAAATATGAAAACCGTTGCAAATCTAGGAACTATTCAAGCAGCACAAAACCTAAAATTGTATTTGGGATCCTTCGGCATCGAGGCCTTCATCCCTGACGAGGTTAGTGCAGGAGTAGCTCCTCACCTTTTTATGAGCCGAACAGGGATTCGTGTGCAAGTGGTGGAGAAGGACGAAGAGCTGGCAAGAAAGATAATCGAGGAAGATAAAGACCAATCTGAATCCGCTTATCCATCAGAAGAATGTAACTGAATTACGAGAGCGAATGAGCGTTTGACGAATATTTTAGCACATTCTATATTGTAAAGTGCTAGCTAAATCTCGCCACCTCAAGGGAACATTAAAATTTGATCCTAAGACTCTTCATTTTGAGGAGATCGGTTTGTATTTGGATGGGCATCGTCCGAAGCCTTTGGCATTTGTATCGCACGCGCATGCAGACCACTTTGCGCCGCATGAGAAGATCATCTGTAGTAAGGCGACGGCTTACCTCTTGAAGAAAAGATTTCGAGTAGATCCTTCTCAGATGGTAGGCTTAGACTGGGATTCTCCTTATGAAATAGACGATCACACAATCCGACTTTTCCCAGCGGGTCACATTGCAGGGTCAGCTATGATTTTGATCACGAAAGATGGCGAAAGTCTCCTCTATACGGGTGACTTCAAGATGAGGGAATCTTTGACCTCGGAGTCCCCTATTTTTCCAAAGGCAGATATATTGGTGATGGAAACAACCTTTGGTCTACCACATTTTAAGTTCCCTCCGGCGGAGGTCATTCATCGGGAATTAGTAGAATTTGCGGAGGCTTCACTGGCGGATGACTGCGCGCCCATCGTATTAGGTTACTCTCTCGGAAAAGCGCAAGAGGCTCATGCGATCTTAGCGGAAGCAGGAATCCCTGTGGTACTCCACCGCACCGTCTATGAAATGGCGAAAGCCTTCAATACCCTCGATATTTACCCATTGCCAGAACCTAAGCGGATGGAAAAGAAAATCCCAGAGGGACACGTCCTTATTGCGCCGCCGAACATGATTCGCTCCAGAGCACTCAGAACAATCGGAAAAAAGCGCTCAGTGATGCTCACGGGCTGGGCACTGAATCCAAGCGCGATTTACCGCTACCAGACCGACGAAGTCATCTGCTTATCGGATCATGCAGACTATTCTGGATTACTAGAGGCGGTGGAAAAAGTAGATCCTGCTCTCGTGTATACCCTTCATGGCTCCACCAGAGAATTCGCAGCGGATCTGAGAGCGAAAGGACGCGAAGCATGGTCGATCTATGGCGACGACCAACTAGAATTGCTCTCTAAAAATTCACTCTCCCAAGACGACACTATTGCGCAAGAGGTTGAAAGACCCGTTTGCCAGGTGTCAGAGCTTTCAGATTTGTTAGAGCAACTTCAACAGAATGGATCACGTTTGAAGAAGATCGAGTTACTCTCTGCATTCCTCAAACCATTGAGTGAGTCAGACCTTGTTATCGTATTGAATTGGCTGAGAGAAACACGAATCAATCGCCTCGGTTCATCGATCATCAAGCAAGGGATTTTACAAGCCGCAGGGCAGCCCCTCGCGAGGTATAAAACGATCTCCGCGCAACAGAACGATTCCGCTCGCACGGGACGTATCATGCTCGAGCTCGCAACGCTTGATCCCCAACCATATTCTTATGCTGAAATCTATGATGAATTTTCTATGATGAATCAGACATCTGTACAGCTAAAAAAAGTGAGATTGCTTACCGCTCTGCTGAAACGGAATCATCCACGAGAAGGAGAGACGATCATCCGTCTAGCGAGTGGCGGGATTCGTGCAGGTGTAAAGGATGGATTACTAGAAGACGCTATTTCTAAAGCCTACGGAGTGAAAGCAACGGAGCTGAGACGTGCGCACATGCTGACTGGAAACCTTGCCGAGACCGCTATTTTAGCTATGAATTATGAGCTGGATTCCGCGAGATTAGAGGTCGGCACCGCGATCAAGCCAATGCTCGCTTCACCCGCGACGGATGTGGAAAAGATTCTCGATTGGCATGAGAAACTAGAGACGGATGCTCCGCTTTGGGTGGAAGAGAAGTATGATGGGATCCGAGCTCAGCTTCACGTGTGTAACAACGAGGCGCATCTCTACTCTCGCGACTTAAAACCGCTCGATGAGCAATTCCCTGAACTCATCACGGCAGCCAAATCTCTGTCACCGTGTATTCTAGACGGCGAGATTATCGCCTTCATGCCTGGGGCGGACGCTAAGAAACTCACCTTTAATGATATTCAAAAGCGGTTAGGACGGAAGAATGCCTCGCTCGCTCAAGGAGATCTTTTTGGTGGTCCCTCCGTGCCCGTTTCATTTGTCGCTTTTGACTGTTTCTGGACTGATGCTTCAAAAGGCAACCTGTTCGAGCAGCCTCTGACTGAGCGTAGGAATGCCCTCGAAAATCTGGGCTTAAAACATCCCTTCCAATGTATCGGGCTTCAGAGAATTGACCCCGCTAACCCTGACCAACTAGAAGCAGCATTTAAGTCAGCCCTGAAAGACGATAATGAGGGGCTGATTCTGAAGGATAACCGCACCCCATACCAACCTGGGAGAAGAGGCAAGGCATGGATGAAGCTGAAGGGCGTGATGCCGACGCTGGACTGCATCGTGATCGCGGCTCAACAAGGTCACGGAAAGCGCGCGGGGGTGCTCTCGGATTACACTTTTGCGATCCGAGATGAGGAGACGGGTGATCTAGTAACTCTCGGAAAAGCTTACAGCGGACTCACAGATGAGGAGATAGAGGAACTCACGGTGCACTTTGAGCGCACTACAATCGGAAGACCACAGCGAAAAGTCCGCGAGGTGACTCCTGATATCGTGCTTGAAATCGCCTTTGATAAGATCTCCCTTTCCAAGCGACACAACTCAGGTTTGGCACTGAGATTTCCCCGAATCAAAGCTATTCGCCGAGACAAGACCATCGATGATATTGATACTCTAGCGACAGCTCACAGCCTTGTCCGCAATAAATAAGATGCACCAAGCGCTCACAGATTGGATGAAGCAAAAGAAGTGGAAGCCCTTCCAATTCCAAAAGGATACGTGGGAAAGTTTCAGGCAGGGAAACTCTGGCGTCCTCCATGCTCCTACGGGATTCGGGAAAACTCTAGCGGTCTATCTCGGACCACTCTCTGAGTCTCTAGAGGAACACGGCACGGAACTAAACGATAAGGAATCGAAAGCCCTTGGTTGCCAAATTATTTGGCTGACTCCCCTTCGCGCCCTCGCAAATGATACTCTGAACGCGCTACAAGAGCCCGTGAAGGATCTAGGTCTGAATCTCCGTGTGGATGCACGAACGGGTGACACGAGTTCTTATAGGAAAGCCAAGCTGAGGGAACAATTCCCTTACTGCTTGGTAACGACTCCTGAATCACTATCATTACTGCTTACCTATCCAGATACCAAAGAGAAACTTGCCAATGTAAAGTGTGTGATAATCGACGAATGGCATGAGTTAATAGGCAATAAACGAGGAGTTCAGACAGAGCTGGTATTGACCCGACTGAGGCATTGGAATCCAAAAATACGGACGTGGGCACTCTCTGCAACTCTCGGAAATATTGATGAAGCGATTTTACCACTCAAACCAGCGGGAAGTGAAACTGGATTTGATACCATTACCGCTGACTTGAAGAAGAAAATGGTGATCAATACCTTAATCCCAAAACGCATGGAATCCTTCCCGTGGTCAGGACATATTGGGACACGATTAGCGGCGGACGTTTGTAAGATATTAGAGAAAAAAGGTACCACGCTCCTCTTCACAAACACACGAGCGCAGACCGAAATCTGGTATCAAGAAATATTGAAGCGGAAGCCAGACTGGGCAGAACAGGTCGCTATTCACCATGGCTCATTGAGCAAGCAAGATCGCGCGCAAGTAGAGGAGAACTTGAAGGTGGGTAATGTGCGTTGTGTCGTCTGCACCTCGTCCTTGGATTTGGGGATCGATTTCTCTCCCGTGGATCAGGTCATCCAAGTGGGATCCCCAAAAGGGATTACGAGACTGATTCAACGCGCGGGAAGATCAGGGCATAGACCTGGCCAGACATCTCGGATTACTTGTGTCCCTACGAATGCTCTAGAGCTAGTAGAGTTCGCAGCGGCGCGTGATTCTTGGGAAAAGTCTGAGATCGAATCACGGCAACTCTTAGAAAAACCACTCGATGTGCTTGTCCAGCACTTAGTGACGCTTGTGATTGGTGAACCGATGAGCGCGGCGAAGTTAAAAAAAGAGATCCTCACCAGCTATACTTATAGAAATATCACCGCCACAGAATGGAAGTGGGCGATCGACTTCATCACGAATGGAGGTGCGCTCGCCGCCTATCCACAATATGAGAAAGCCAAATTGGTGATGGGGAAGCTCACCGTCGCGGATAAGCGGATCATTCAGTTGCATCGTATGAATATCGGAACGATCACCTCTGACTCAGCCATCCTGATCAAGTATGTGAATGGACATTATCTGGGAACGATTGAAGAAAATTTCATCACTAAATTAAAGCCTGGCAAGCAATTCATCTTTGCGGGGAAGCGACTAGAACTCGTCAGATTTCACAAGCTCACCGCCACCGTTAGAAACGCTAAAACGAAACTAAAAGGCGACGTCCCTTCATGGAATGGAGGAAGAATGCCACTCTCCTCTGAGCTCGCCCACGCCGTGGCAAGCAAGATCCACACCTCAGATGAGAGTCCCGAGATGAAAGCCGTTCTTCCCATCTTGAGCATTCAGTCTAAGTGGTCCGTTCTTCCGAGCACAGAATCACTCCTCATAGAGCACACACGCTCCAGAGAAGGAGAGCACCTTTTTTTCTATCCCTTCGCGGGACGATTAGTGCATGAAGGATTGGCGGCATTGGTCGCCTACCGAATGACGCGAGAAATGGCTGACTCCGTGCACGTCACGCAGAATGATTACGGCTTTTCACTGACCGCGCGCTCGGGCTTACATCTCGATGAAAACTCGATCAGGGAGAGCTTATCCACTGAGAATCTCATTGAAGATCTGCAGAAATGTATGAATACCGCAGAGCTCGCTAGAAGGCAGTTCCGCGAGGTGGCTCGCGTAGCGGGATTGATCGTGCCGCAGCTTCCAGGGAGGCATCGCAAAAGTAGGGATCTACAAGTTTCCGCAAAATTACTCTATGAAGTCTTCCAACGCTACGATGCCGATAACCTACTAATCAAACAAGCGAGCGATGAAATACTCACCAGACAGTTAGAGGTGAATCGCCTCAGGAAAACACTGGCTGAGATAGCCAATAAGCCACTAGAATTAAAAGAAACAGAGCGACTCACCCCGATGGCGTTTCCTCTCTGGGCGGATCGTCTTTCTGCTTACTTGCCTGCAGGAGATGCGGTCACTAGATTAGAAAAAATGCTCGCTCGCTTACAAAAAGAATCCGCCTCTGAGTAATGACCATTCATTTAGGAAAAACTCCTGTCACGCTCTTGCCTGAGTTCGGCGCCCTTTTACCCAGAACGGGAACGCTAGTGCTGGCAGATATCCATCTCGGAAAATCCGCCACCTTTCGGGCGAGAGGACTGCCTGTGCCAGAAGGAGACACCACGGATGATCTGGGAAGAATCGACTCCATGATTAACACCTATGAGGTGAAACAGCTCGTGATCGCTGGTGACATGGTTCATGCCTCAGACGGGCTCACCAAATACACTCTTGAGAGCATACGATCTTGGTTAGAGAGTCTATCAATTCCCATGGTGCTAACCGAAGGAAATCATGATCGGAAATCCTTCCTTCCGGCGTTAAAGTTAGATCGAGTAAAATTTATCTCAGCAGACGGAATCCACATCACGCATGAACCGAAGGATCTCCCGAAAGAGACACCAGGCATCGCTGGGCACCTTCATCCGTCATACACGCTCAAAGATCGCTCCAAAGTGGGGATAAAGCTAAAGGGCTACCACCTATGCTACCCTCACCACTTGGTATTACCCGCATTTTCCCAATTCACAGGAACGCATCCTATTTCTCCTTCTATAGGGGATAAGTTCTTCTCAGTGACTGAGAACCAGCTTCACGAGATTCCACTAAAGCTTGTTTAGACAAATCTCATTACTCTTGGCAAAGCGTGTTACTGTAGTAAGGAAACGGCAACTGAAGCCGCCAAAGCCAGAATGGTTATAATACTAAACTTTACAGAACTAATATTAAGCTTTTCTTGAACATCACGGATTGTTAAAGTAAAGAGTATAAACTAATCACCTCATGAAAAAATTCAGATTACTCGCACTCCTTTCACTCACTTGCTTAGGGTTTGTCTCTTGCCACACCGTTTCTGGAATCGGTAAAGATATCTCTTCCATGGGAAGTGCTATGTCTAACTCCGTGGAGAACCGTTACATCGGGACTCCAGCAACAGCGCAGGATGTCTATAATCCTGCCTACTAAGGGTCACCTTTATGAAACCTTATTCTCCTCTAGAGGAATGGACAGAAAGCACTGATCTTAGCTTTGGTCTCTATGAGAGAGATGGCGTAAAATACTATCAGGTTAACGGACAGCCTATTGCATCTAGCAAGGAATCCTTTTGTGAGACTGAGCTCGCAAGCATGATGGCGCGACCATTCCGTCCCGCCAAGCAGCCCAAGATTCTCGTCGTGGGACTAGGCATAGGAAACATCGTCAACGCTTTTGCGGAAGCGCTCCCACAAAAAAAAGCGAGCTTTGAAATTCTAGATATTAACTCAAAGTCCTTCTCGTGGTTTAAGGAGCATCTCGCCTTAGACCCTGACACTCCTGAGAAGTGCGAATTTTTCTCCGAACGAGTCGTCGATTACGTCAAACCGAAGTCTGGTATCTATAATGGCATCTTCATTGACCCAGAGCTTTGGAGAAGTTACGGACAAGATGAGGAACTCACGAGCAAGCCTTACATAAATTACTTCGTGAATGCCCTTAAAATGGGAGGGCTTCTTGGCGTTGTCACGGAGCGCCCAGATAAGATCGTAGTGGGACGAATGGAGCGCTCTGGACTGGAAGTGAATGTGGAGAGATTTCCCTCTGTTGTTGGAGGGAAGAGACAACGCACCATCTGGCTCGCTAAAAAAGGACATTACCAAAAAAGCCATTAACGGCATCATATGCGCTATGAGCGTAATCCTCCTGCATGTAATCTCACTTCCAAAATATCAATGAAAGTAATATGCATTCTCGCTAGCCTTCTCTGCTTCTCATCTGTTAACGGGCAGACTGTTGAGCGAGGTGATGTCATCAAGACCGCCAAACTGGATGCGGTTATCCTGCCTGAGGAATCCTTCCCTCTAAAGCTAGCACCCCAAGAATGGACAGACTTCATTATAGAGGAATGCCTCGCGCATGGAACAAGGGTAGAAGAGGGGCAAGTTCTCATTAAGGCGAAAAAGGATAAATATGATCAAAAAATAACCGATCTAACCCAGCAAATCTCACTAGATACCCTAAGTCTAGAGCTCCTCCAGAAAGAGCTAGAAGACATGGAAGCCCTTACTCCTCTCCAAATCCAAGAGGTAGAAGAACGCCAAAAGAGAAAAGAGGTAGACCACCTGCACTTCATGGAAAAGGAGTATCCCCGCTTATTAGAAAACTATACGAAGACACTAGAAGGTTCTGAGTGGGAGTATAAAAACGCTCAAGAAGAATTAGAGCAGCTTCAAGCGATGTATGAAGAGGATGACCTCACAGAAGAAACGGAGGAGATTATCCTACAGCGTGCAAAATACTCTGCGGAACTCTCTAAGTGGCGCTATGAAAGAGCAAAAGAAGACCACCAAAAAATAACAGAAATTTCTCTTCCTCGCCGTCTTGAGGATAGAAAGCTCAGTTTTACAGAAAGCACCTTTGAGAATGAAGAAAAGAAACGTTCCATTCCCCGCTTGCTCGAACAAAAAAGAATAGAAGTAAAGCAAAAGGAAATCGCTCTCGAGTGTAACAAGGAAAGCTTAGAAAAGTTAGAGCGGGATTCTTCTTTCTTTGAGCTAAAATCCCCTGCCGATGGCACATTCTATTACGGAATGATTGAAAACGGTCTCTGGCAAGGAGCTACCACTACTGAGAAATTTATGCGCACTGGAGGGAAACTCGTGTTAGAAAAAAACTTCGCGTGCCTTATTCCTGATGATGCTAAGATGCAGGCCTTTGCACAGGTAGAGCCCGATGTGGTTGGCATCCTCAAAAAAGGACAAAAAGGTATTCTCACCATGAACTATGACCGTGGGCAACGTTATCCTATCGAATGTTCCATGATTGGGGAGGCCCCTCTCGCAAATGGCAAATTCCTCGCTTTATTTAAATTAGAGGGCGCAATAGATTTGCCAATCACCTATACTGGAGAATGTAACCTCCTCATCGCTGAAGAGAAAGACGTCCTCAGGGTTCCCGAAAAGGCTCTCACGACCTTACCTAATGGAAATGTTATAGCTAGAGTCTTAGCGCCAAAAGAGAATAATGAATTACCAGCTACTGCAGAGGAAGGAGATGATCAAAAGGAATTAGAAGAACCATCCTCCGAACAAAAACAAAAAGCTAAAAAGAGATTAGTTCAAACAGGTCTTTTCGGTGATGATTATGTTGAAATACTTGAAGACCTTAAAGAAGGTGAACTTTTAGAAAGATTTAAAAAATAAAGCCCCTGTACTATCGTGCGATTTGAGACTATTAGAATGATGAAATCATGAGGTGGCTTTTACTCATATTCTGCCTAACGCACACGTCTCTCCGCGCGGATATAGATGCTTCCATTGAAAAAGGCGTTCATTTCCTTATCGAAAATCAAAACGAAGATGGCTCATGGGGTAGTGCTAAAAAAACGAAGGGTATCACTATTTATGCTCCTATTCCAGGAGCTCACCATGCGTTTAGAATGGCATCCACTTGTCTTGCTCTCTCAGGTTTAGTTGCCCATGAAAAAGAATGCCCCGAGGCTAGCGAATCAATCGAAAACGCAGAAGCATGGCTCTTTAAAAATCATGAAGCGGTGAGGCGCGCGACAGGTGAATCACTCTATAACGTCTGGGCTCATTCTTATGGTCTCCGCGCATTCACAGACCTTTATTTGCGTGATAGAAAAAACCAAGAGCGCTACTTAAAAGCCGCTCAATGCCACTATGATAGCCTCTTAAAATATGAACTCTTAGGCGGAGGTTGGAGTTATTATAACGTCGGGCAGGAATTGGGGGGACTCTCCACTAAAAGCCCAAGTGGTTCTAACAACAGCTTTCTCACTGCTACCGCACTTTCTGCGATTTTCTATACAAGAGCGCACCTCCCGATAAGTATAAACGAAAAACAACTCTCTCTCTCTTATAAGTCCCTCCTTAGGCAACGCCTCCCAGACGGATCTTTCCTGTATGGCGAATATATGCGCTCGCGCCCAAGAGTGCCTGCTAATCGCCCTGCGGGCTCTCTCGCTAGAACCCCAGCAGCCCAAAACGCCCTTCTTTCACATGCCCCAAACTCCGTAAAACCTGAGGAGCTAGACGAATGGATCTCACGTTTCATTGAGCGCCATGGGTTTCTCGCAAATGCTAAGAAGCGCCCCCTCCCTCACGAAAGCCCCTTTCAAATCTCTGGTTATTACTATTATTACGGACACTTCTATGTCTCTGAGGTCATGCGCTTTTTACCCATGGAGAAAATTAAGATCTACATGCCACCGCTAGTAGAAATCCTCATAAAAGCTCAGGAAAAGAATGGCTCTTGGTGGGACTTCCCTCTCTATGATTACCATCAAGCATACGGCACAGGATATGCCCTGCAAGCCTTAGCGAATTATAAGAAGGAAGACTCAGAATATTAGCTCTCAACCTCCTCAAACAAGATACATCCATAAAAGACTCGATCAGAGGAAAGAGATTACGAGCTACTTTCGATCACATAACACGACATTTTTTATAAGCGGAGGATTCATCGAATCCTCCCTACCGCTTCGCCATATAATACAAGCAAACTGGGTAGGGTGGTTTTGATAAAACCGCCGTTTCTAAGGGAGGCTTTGCCCATAATAAGTATTTGTCGTGTAGTGTGACTTTCGATGACAAAATCTTGGCTTCCCTTTTAAGTATCCCAATGTGAGGTAGCCCTGCTCAAACCCTCTGGTCACAATTTTTTATTGGACTACGTGCAGATTCATCGCCTCGCTAAACAAAGCACGATCACTCTTTCCACACCTGCGGATTTAAGGACTTTAGCGCATTCATTGACAGTCGTTCCCGTGGTGTAAACATCGTCCACAAGAAAAACATTATCGGGCAACTCCTCACTTTCGATGACTTTTATCGCGTGCTTTAAATTTCCTTCACGTTGCTTTTTTCTTAACCCTGTCTGTTGCTGAGTGGGGTATACCCGTTCTAACGTAGCCTGAAATGGAATGCCTTGTAGCTTAGAAAGCTTGGTGGCTAAGAGCTTTGCTTGATCAAAACCCCTGCCGCGCTCACGGATATGATGAATAGGAACAGAGGTAAGCACCCAATCCTCTTTAGCCATCTCTAATAAACGAGGCTCGTGAAATACCTCAGAAAGACATTTCACGAGAAAGTCAGTTAGATACAGCCCCTTCATATACTTAAACGTATGGATAAAGTGTCTGAGATACGGATTCATTTCATAAGCAGTGACCACATATTCAAAGTGGAACGTTTGATCTCTGCAATGGATACATCTACGATCCATCATCGTTTTCCCTCGTAATTTTTCTGAGCATGTCAGGCAATACTCTTCTGTAAGTGGCACAAAATGGCTCTCACATTCAGAGCAAACTACTTGCCCAAATTTGGTCTCCTGCTGGCACACTTCACAAAATGAGGGGAAAATGAACTTTAGGAGACTCTTCATAGATTCTTTCTGCTTTACGAAAAGTATACTTTTTCACAATGCTACGCTATGCAAAAATACCAATGGAGGGAGGCAACCGAGGAAGGCACTCGATTTTACCGTGCCACATACCATGCGAGCAGATGGAACATCGCTACGCAACTGAAAGGAGAAGATTGGACTGATAAATTTAAGCCTAGTCAAGAGGTCTTACAGAACTTAAGAGAACTTCTGTGGGCTAAGTATCAAAGGAAGCGCTGCACCTGGAAGATATTATCTAATCTAGATAAGCTTATAGAAAAGGAATATGGCGTAGAGCCGCCCCAGAAATCATGACTACTCAGGATTGGGTTACGCTAGACCGCAAACACTGTTGGCACCCCTTCACGCCACAAGATGAATGGACCGACCTTTCTCAAACACCACTCATGCTGGAATCAGGCAAGGGCGTATGGCTGAAAGATACCGAAGGGAATGAATACATAGATGGAAACTCCTCCATCTGGACAAACATTCACGGCCATAACCACCCTTACTTAAATCAGGCGATAAAGGATCAATTAGCAAAAGTCGCTCATACCTCATACCTCGGTTTTGCGCACCCTTTGGCCTCGGAGTTAGCTACGCGCTTGTGCGGCTTTTTTCCTAAAAACACTCTAGAGCGATGCTTCTTCTCCGATGACGGATCCACTGCCGTAGAAGTAGCGATGAAGATGTCTCTCCAGTCTCGATTGCAATCTGACCAACCAAACCGAAAGGGCTTCATCTGCTTTAATAATGCCTACCATGGTGATACAATGGGAGCCGCATCCCTTGGCGGGGTGTCTGCATTTTTTGATAGATTCGCTAAACTAGGCTTACCTATTACGCGGGCTAGATGCCTCCAAGACCTTCACGCTTTATCAGAAAAAGAGCTCTCTCAAATAACCGCCGTCATTATTGAACCTATTATTCAAGGCGTCAACCAAATGACTCCTTGGGAAGAAGGAATGCTAAAGGAGCTAAGAAAATGGAGCGAAAATAATGGGGTTCACCTTATTCTCGATGAAGTAATGACTGGCTTTGGGCGCACAGGGGAAATGTTCGCCTGTCAGCATGAAGACGTAACTCCTGATTTCCTCTGTTTAGCGAAAGGCCTCACCGCTGGTTATATGCCTATGGCAGCTACTCTCACTACAGAAGGAATCTATAGTACCTTCCTAGGCTCTAGAGAGAATACCTTCTACTATGGGCATAGCTATACCGCCAATTCTCTCGGGTGCGCCGTAGCAATGGCATCATTAGACCTTTTTGAAAAAGAGCAAACTTTAAAAAAAGTACAAGGTAAGACTAAAACGCTTTCCTTATTATTAGAAGAGCACCTCGCACCACTCCTTCAAGTATACCAAATAAGACAAGTAGGACTCATTGCAGGAATTGAGCTGAGAGAGAAAGATAGCTCTCCTTTCCATCAAGAATTGAGAGTAGGAAATGCGGTCTGCCTAGAAGCTAGAAAACACCAGCTCTTAACTCGTCCTATCTTAGATACAATCGTCTTCATGCCTCCGCTTGCCATCTCTATTGAGGAAATGGAATTAGCAGTTCAGGCAATAGCAACTTCCGTTCAAGCCGTTACTCCATAAAAAAAGCTCAAACCAGAGGTCTGAGCTTTTTTAGTTAAACTATATAAACTAAGGCAGTTAGATTTTCTCCCCGTATTTTTCCTCGTGGAATTGCTTACACTGATCAATCCAGTTATCACGTTCTACACGCCCTTTAAATGCAATCTTTTCAGAGAAGTCCTCACAAATTTGTGGCGACCATAAAGCGATTTGACGGTATTTAAAGACGCCATAGTCATTGAGGGTCTTATTAAGAACTCCAGCCACGCCTTTGATTCTTGTAAGATCATCTACTTCATCAGGCTTTTCATTATAGAGAAGGCCGTATGTCTCATCTTTTCTAATTTTCCCTGATTTGATTTCGTCCTCGAAGAAATTCATGTTCTTCTCACGAAGCGCACTATCATTGGTAGCGGGTGTAATTGAACCTTTATTAGCACTAGCAGAGCCTAAATCTCCTTCCAGAGAGCTAACTTTCGCTTCAAGATCTAAACGAGACTTTTTACAAGCTTCAAGCTGAGCTTCTAAATCTATATTTGCATCTCCGCACGCATCGAGCTTTGCCTTAAGTGCTGTAGAGTCGTCGCCAGATTTTTGAGATGCGATTTGAGCTTCTAGAGTTTTAATTCTGCTCTTGGCTGCATCTAATCCTGAGCTGCAGTTTTTATGCGCTCCAGCTAAACGACCCCAAGCAAACCATCCTAATATTAAACCTAGTAGAAAGGATGCGAGAGCGAGGAACAAATTTAGGAGTCCTAAATTACCGAAGAAGTATATTAATGCGTCCATTATTTTTATGTGTTAGTTTATAGTTTTGTTTCTAGTTTATAGATTCTTATTTGACGAGCACTTCCACTCTTCTGTCTTTTGCGCTACTTCCAGCAGACTTTGCTTTAGTAGATCCGAAGGATGCTTTAGAAAAAAGCTTCTCTGAGATTCCTCTTTCTTTCAGTGCCGCGATAACAGAATTAGCACGAGCGGCACTAAGCCTAAGGTTCATTTTTAGATTGCCTACAGAGTCTGCGTGTCCTCCAATCACGTAGCTAACATCTTCTCCAGCAGCTTTTAGGCTATTAGCAAGACCTTCCACTTTAACCATTTCTACTTCCGTGATTTCGCTTGATCCTGAATCAAAGTATATAGGATAGAGTCCCAGAGTAGCCTGAAGTGACTTAAGCTTTTCGGGAGCGATCTTAGAAGCTACCTTATAGCTAGGGAAGTGGTATTCAGAAGGGAAAAGCTGCATATTGCCACTAGGATTAAGATTCATCGCTTTTGCGCCGTTGAGCCAATCAGTTTTTAAGAATGGTGTCCCTACCCCTCTCAATTCAATATCGCGTCCTCTAAGAGAAAATCCACGATCTCCTGTAGGTTTAAAATATGCTTTAGTCCAGTCGCTGAATTTATTACTATTTACTTCAGCAGGACCTTCGGTGAATGGATCTTTAGTAATTCTCTTCGTATCTGGAACTTCAATTAAGCCTAAATTATAATCATCTCCCACTACGCCCTTTGCTTCATACTCTCCATTTGAGCGATTCACTGTAATTTCTGCAGGATTAGGCTCTACTATATCGAACTGAGAAACCGCATTCAGACCAGCAGCTTCCGCAGAATCTAGATAGCGGTTTTTAAGCTTCTCCGTCATCTTACCATATAGGTTAAGTTGTCCATCATTAGCAGATACCCTCAGACCTCTGTCACCTTCCAGACCAAAGAATGATTGCGACCACTCGCTAAATTTAGGGTTAGCAAGAACCTCTGGGTCAATATAATGTGGTGAAGTAAAAATATCTGCCACTTTTTTCACACTTAAGCCATGCCCACCTTGTCCCTCGCCTGCACTTTTAATAGCTGTAATGGCGTCATCAACAGATGCAAGGTGTCCGTTAATCAAAAGAGTTTCTCCAACCTTGTCTATCTCTACATCGCCATACGCTTTTATATTATTATTAGCCGCTCTTACTCTAACCGCTCCTGGACCAGCAATTTCTGTGATTTCTTCAGCTAGCTTTTCTCTTACATCTAAAGAAGTAGCTATACCTCCTATATGGGCATCTAGCTTATCCAGTATTACTTCAGGCTGATCCACATCATAGCCGTTCATAATCTCTGTGATTTCTTCAATTAGTTTGGGCTTATTATTCTTTTCATAATAACCTTTTTGAAAATAAGCGGCCACTACGATGAACACAATTAAGAGCAATATGGCTGGGGCAAAATATTTTTTCATATGAGATTGTATGTATAAGGATATAGAAAAAACAAATTACTGCTTTGTCACAAGCTTTATTCTAGCGTTTTTAATAGCACGAGGAAGAGCGACATTTTATTGCACATCACTAATCCCTACGAAATCCCCTAAGAAATCATCAAAGGCATTATTAAATTACACTTCTACTTCAGTGCACGTGACAGAAGAGAACAGTCCAGATCTGGTGTAATACTAAAAGTCATAAAATAAATCGTGACAGAACCCATTTTATAAAACTCTATTAAGCTACCAATGAAATCTACTATAAAAACTACATTATTCGGTCTACTAGCGGTTGGTGCGCAAGCAGCAACAGTTGCAGACGGATGGGACTCAAGCGTTGACTTCGGTCTCACAATGACAAGAGGTAATGCGGAAACAACCCTCGTCACAACAAACCTCAATCTTGGGAAAACAGTTGGAGATGATGAATATAACGCAGGTGTCGGATACACATTCGCGAGCGACTCTGCAGACACTATTACTGATGAACTCACAGGATTCTTTAACTGGAATCACCTCGTCAATGACGTATCATACTACGGTTTCAGATTAGAAGGTAGACGTGATGACATCGCACGAATCGACTATCGTTTCCAAGGAACATTTTTATATGGTTACTACTTCATCAATAATGATCAGTCCGTATTCGCAATAGAAGCTGGTCCAGGTTTTACCACCGAATCATTGGACGGTGAAGAGGAAAGCTACCCTCACGTATATCTTGGTCAACGTGCTTCTCACTGGATCACAGATAATACTAAGGTATTCCAAAGCTTTGCAGGATACGCTAGTTTAGAGGATTTTTCTCAGTATAACTTTATCTTCACTCTCGGTATTGAAGCTCTCATGAATGAGTCATTAAGCCTTAAGGTTACTTTTGAAGATAAATACCAATCTGTTCCTGCAGCAGGAGCAGAAAAAAATGATATTAGACTCGTTTCTGGTGTTTCTTACCGTTTCTAAAACTTAGAACAATTTAACATTTTACTAGAGTGCCACCAGTATTTGGTGGCGCTCTTTTTTATTATCTAATACCAATGAGGAAAATTATCTGGTAATATTTTCGAGTGGATTTTACGCGGTTTACAAGGCGTAACGAAGGCGCGGTGCGTGCACCGCAACTGAGTAACTACGCCGTAAATGGCTAAAGGACACCGAAACTTTCTCTCTTGAATGCGAAGCCAAATATCAAAATAATTTCATTCCAAATATTACCAGATAATTTTTGGAGTTGGTATAAGCGTAGATTTCACTCTTCCACTCTCATTATCCACAATACTGAATCTTAGGTGAGAAGCCCAATTATGAAATTCCCGCAGCAAATTCCTTATTATCCTCTTCCACGGCTAATTTCAGGCGCTTAAGAATATCAGGAAATGCGCTAATTACACGGTTCCAAGAAGGCATAAATGGAGTGTCCATTGGGTTATCCATAAAGGTCTGCCCCGCGTCTATGATGTTCTCAGCAAAGAGCTCTACTGATAAGCCTTCAGCGTGATTATCATATTCTAAGCCATTTAAAGCAGCATCCGCTCCATAGCGCTTAACCATATCAAGTGCGATTCGGTAATAGGTGGCCTTAATAGTTCTAAAATGCTCAGGGGTAAATACTTGCCCCTCGATCGCTAACTTACGGTAGAGAGACTTAGCGATATCTATGCTCATCTTAGAGAGCCCCTTTTCCTTATCCTCGGTCGAAAGAATTTGGTGTTTATGGTCATAGACATCTGCAATATCCACTTGGCAAATGTGATTCTCATTATAATTGCGCTTCATCTCAGAAAGCACCCCTATTTCTAGCCCCCAATCGCTGGGTATCCGAATATCATTTAAGACCTGTGCGGTCATGGCAAACTCCCCAGCTAGAGGATAACGGAAGCTATCAAGATAATCTAATAAATCATCATGCCCTTTACAGACTTTCTTTAGGGAGCGAATAAGAGGGGTCACAAGTAACCTACAAACACGCCCGTTCATTTTATTATCTGCGACGCGGCTATAAAACCCCTTCGCAAATTCATAGTTGAAGTTAGGATTCGCGACAGGATACAAAAGCCGTGCAAGCATGGAGCGATCATATGTCTTAATATCACAGTCATGAAGCGCTACTGCCTTTACGCGATTACATGCCAAGGCATATCCAAAGCAGAACCAAACATTCCTGCCCTTACCTGGCTCTTTAGGCGCGAGATTCTGTGATTCCAAAAGAGCATCTATCTCCCTTAAGCGCGGTCCATCATTCCATAAGACTCTATGATCTTGAGGAAGCCGCTTAAAGTATTCTAGTGCATGGCGGTATTCATTTGCATCAGCGCGGTCTAAGCCGACGATAATTTGCTCCAGATAGTTCACGTATTTTAGCTTTTGAACGATGTCTTCAAGAGCGGGGGTCTGTAACTCCGAATACAGAGAAGGCAGTACTAGCCCCATCGATCTGGAGGCTTTGAACGAGTGGAGTTCATTTTCTAAATCCTCCGTGCTTCTCTGACCTAAGTTATGAAGAGTTGCGATGGAACCATTTTGATAAAAATCTGCCATGTTGTGATTACACTCTAAATCATCTACCTGGTAAAGTGATAGTTGCGCGCGTCAAATATTGGGGCAGCTTATACTATTACTTAGTTGCGTATCATTTTTAAAAATACCTGTTGTCCTTATATATGATAGCTATAATTTAAAGAATAAACGAGCGCGTTCAGAGGTCTATACTGACGCTTTCATCCTTTACTTTTCCTACTAAAATAATAATCAAACCCTATTGAAGCTTCTTCCTCCCATATTCTTTACAGTTCTCATTTCCTCTTGTCAGGTTTTCAGCCCTAGCTCGCAGATGGAGAAGGTGAAAGAAGTTGCGCCTAATGGATGGTCTTCCTCTCCTGAAGCACAAGCAGGTGTTGATGCGGAGTGGATTAAACGCTTTCGTGACCCTACTCTTGACCGACTCGTCACTGAAGGTCTGACTAATAATGCTGGTCTGAAAACCTCCGCTACGCGTTTAAGGCAGGCTCAACAAAGAGCTAAACTGGTAGGGAGCGATGCTCGCCCCCAACTAGGAGTAGGTTTAAATGGAAATAGACAGAGGGCGAATTTTCTTGGGTTTCCAGGAGTTAATGGCAGCTCTATCTTTAACACTTTTGGCGTCTCACTAGATGCCAGCTGGGAACTTGATCTATGGGGACGTATCCGCGCAGCCCAAGGTGCAGAGGTCGCTGCTTTTGAAGCCCTCGCATGGGATTTAAGAGGCGCACGTGCATCTCTGAAAGCTCAAATCGCAAAAGCATACTTCGCTCTTTGTGAAGCACAAACCCAAAGCGAACTAGCTCAACAATCGCGTAAAATCAGCGAGCAGACGAGAGATGCGATTGCGGAGCGTTTTGAAAGTGCTATCACCGATGAAGGCGGGTCAGGTGCTCAGTATCGTCTTGCGGAAAGTGACATGGCGAATGCTCAAGCAGAGGTTGCGCGCTGGGAAGGGCAGGCAGACGCCGCGCGAAAACAAATAGAACTTCTCATAGGTAGGTATCCGAGCGGAAATTTAACGAGCGCGAAAGCATTACCAAAGGTTCCAAAAGCGCCACCCGTAGGATTGCCTTCAGAACTTCTCTTACGAAGACCAGATATTCTTTCTGCTGAGCGATCTTATGCAGAATCTATCCAGAATGAAAAAGAAGCTGCCCTTGCACTCTTTCCCTCCATCAGATTGACAAGCTCTGGTGGTACATCAACTACGCAATTAAGCAGTATTTTAGATAGTGGCTTTGGCGTCTGGTCTTTGGGCGGAGCACTTGCACAATCGGTATTTACGGGTGGATTACTGCAGGCCGAGCGCGTCATCAGAAAGCAAGAGATTAAAGCGAGACTCATAGAACTTCAAGACACCGTTTTACAGGCCTTTGGTGAAGTGGAAACGAGTTTAGGAGCAGAGCGATACCTCCTAGAACGCTTTAAATTCACAAATGATGCGCTTCGATTAGCAGAAGAAGCTGCAGAAGCGGCGCGCCTAGATTACCGCGACGGGATCACCTCTATTCAAGACGTCCTGAATGCAGAAGGCAGGCTCACCCAATCCGCCTCCGCACTGACCACCATTCACCGTCTCATTTTAGAAAACCGTATTGATTTACACCTCGCTCTCGGTGGGGACTTCACCCCAACAAGTAAATAAAATTCAAATGAAGAAAGCTATCATTCAGGCTCTAGTCGCCATTATCATCTTAATCATCGGGATTCTCATCTTTCTATTCTTGATTAAAACTAAGCCAGAAGCAGAGAAGGTAGCGATTACGGTTGAGCCTCCAACGGTAAAAGTGATTATCGCTAAGAAATCTACTGAACCGCTCTCTATCCATTCACAAGGAGAAGTCATCCCTCCCAAGCGTACTACGCTCTCCGCTCAAGCGATGGGAAAAGTCCTCTCTGTCTCGCCTAAGTATGAAGTCGGCGAACAATTTAACGAAGGGGAAATCATCATGACGATAGAAGACATCGACTATCGAACTGCGCTCATAAACGCTAAAGCAACCAAAGCACAAGCGGAAGCTAATCTTAAAGAAGCAGAAGTGAATTTACAGCTAGAGCAAGCAAAGGTCTCTCAAGCTAAACGAGATTGGGATAAACTAGGGAAAGGGCGCACCGCTTCTCCCCTTCTACTTAGGAAGCCTCAGATCCAATCTGCAGAAGCTAAAATAGACGCAGCTACGATCGCCATTGAACAGGCTCAAGCAAACATCGAGCAAGCTCAGCGAGACCTAGACCGCACCAAAATCCGTGCACCATACATCTGCCAAATAGAGCAAAAACAAATCGATCTCGGCGCTCTCGTCACCGTGGGGACTCCACTCGTGACGGTCTATGAAAAAGGAAGAGTAGAAGCTCGGCTTCCCATCTCTTTAGAGGACTTACCCTTCCTGAAGTATTCTCAGGGTGAAGATAAAGCCCACGTAAAGGCCTTTGCTCAATATGGAAATGAGCGAAAAGAATGGTCTGGCCAATTAATTAGAAGTGAGAACCAGATAGACTCTTCTTCTCGGAGTGCTTATGTCATCACTGGCTTTGAAGGAGAAGATCCCCCGCCGGTCGGGCTCTTTATTGATGTAGAGCTAGAGGGCATCCCTATAGAAGGAGTGACCGCCATTCCTAGAGTCGCCTTAAACAGGCAAGGGCAAGTCATCATCGTGGAGGAAGATGATACCATTTCCTTCCGTGATGTTCAGGTGACGCGCAGTTCAAAAAATATGGTTTTCCTCTCCGGCGGAGTGGAAGAAGGAGAGCGAATCTGCACGACCGTCATGAATACCCCAATCGAAGGCACAAAGGTGAAAGTAGCTTCTAAAGAGACAGAGCAGTAAAATGAAGACGATAGAATAATCACTATGGAAAATCTCATTAAATGGTTCAGTAAAAACCACGTTGCCGGAAACTTTGTAATGGGTGCTGTGCTTTTGGCGGGATTCACCACATGGTTTAGCCTGAGGAAAGAGATCATGCCAGAAGTGGCTATTGATTCCATAAGCATCAATGTTCCCTATCCAAACGCCACTCCTGAAGAAGTGGAGTCTGGGATCGTCATTCCCATAGAAGAGGCCATCGCAGAGATCGAGGGGATAGATGAAATTAACTCTACCGCTAGCCAATCCATGGGCACCATCATCGCAGAAGTCGAATCTGGGTATGACCTGCGAGCTGTCATGAACGACATCAAGTCAAAGATCGACGCCATCGATAACATGGCGGAAGAAGCTGAAGAGCCCATCATTACGGAAATCGTTATTCGTAGCCAAGTCCTCTCCATTGCGATCTCTGCGGATGCAGATGAGAAAACACTGCGCTCCGTTGCCGAGAGAATACGTGATGACCTCTTAAGCTATGAGAAAAAGAAAAAGGACTTCTTTGATATTCTCAGAAACGAGCAAGCTATCACGCAAATAGAACTAGCAGGCGTGCGTCCTTATGAAATTTCCATTGAAGTCCGTGAGGAAACATTACGTGAGCTAGACCTCACCCTGGGGCAAATCGCTCAAGCGATCCGCAACAGCTCCCTAGATCTACCCGGAGGGGCAATAGATACAGAAGCAGGAGAAATCATTATCAGAGCCAGCTCTAAGCGCTACACCGCCGCAGAATTTTCAAGCCTCCCGATTGTTAACCGTGCAGATGGATCCAGCCTCGTCCTCTCAGATATAGCCAATGTCATAGATGGCTTTGAGGACTCTGATCTCGATAACCGCTTTGATGGAAAGCCTGCAGTGCTCGTAGATGTATACCGCGTGGGGCAACAAGATACTCTTATCCTCGCTCGTTCCGTAAAAGAATATGTGGAAGCTGCGCGCGCCACCCTCCCAGAAGGCGTCACCATAGAAGTCTGGAATGATATGTCTTTGATGTTAGAAGGACGTCTCGCTCTGCTCCAGAGAAATGGACTCATTGGGATTTTGCTCGTTTTAGTCGTCTTAGCGCTATTCCTCCGCCCATCGCTCGCCCTCCTTGTAGCGATTGGAATTCCTGTATCCTTTGCTGGCGGGATCTGGATGATGCCTACCCTCGACATCTCCATTAACATGATTTCACTCTTTGCCTTCATTCTCGTGCTCGGAGTAGTGGTGGATGACGCCATTGTCGTGGGTGAGAATGTTTATACCCGCATCCAAGAAGGCATGCACCCAAAGGAAGCGGCCTGGAAAGGCTCTCACGAGGTAGGGGTAATCGTTATTTTCGGGGTCCTCACCACCGCTATGGCATTTACTCCCATGTTAGGAGTAGATGGTGTTTCCGGGAAATACTGGAGAAACATTCCATTAGTTGTCATTCCTGTTCTCCTCTTCTCTTTAGTTCAATCTAAGCTCGTGCTTCCCTCTCACCTCGCCTTCCTGAAACCCTCTGACCGAGAGAAAAAAACGAACAATCCTCTCCTTAAGCTCCAAAGGTGGATTTCTAATGGTCTAGAAACGTTTGTCAAAAAAATCTACTCTCCGACACTAAAAGTATTCCTCAAAAACCGATACATTGTCGTCGCCAGCTTTCTCTTACTTTTCATGTCAGTAGTCGGACTTGTTGGAGGGAATCGTATCAAATTCGTCTTCTTCCCTAAGGTGGAAGGAGACACCCTCTCCGCTAATCTTGAACTCGCTCCAGGCACTCCCTTTGAGAAAACGCAACTCGCAATGGACAGCTTGGAAAGCGCCTTAGAGAAAATAGCAAAAGAATACCAAGATAATGAAGGTAATTCGATCGTGAATCACTGGGTGCGTTCGGATGGAACCACGACTCTGGGCTCAGATTTTGCCATTGGAGGGCCTCCGATAGAATCCAACATTGGGCAAATCGTAGTGGAGCTTTCTCCCGCAAAGGATCGAACTATTTTCACGGCTGAAATCACACAAAGATGGCGAGAATTAACAGGCAATATTCCGGGTGCTGTAGAGCTATCCTTTAGAAGCATCACGGCTGGAGGTGGAAATGCCATTGATATTAACCTCATTGGCTCAGACCTTAAAGAGCTGGAAGCCGCCTCAGACTTCGCACAGTCAGAACTCGCCCAAGTGGTGGGAGCGATAGACATCACTGATAGCAACCGCGAGGGGAAAAGAGAGATGCAATTCCGCGACCTCACTCCTACGGGTAAAGCACTGGGCTTCACCTTAGAGGAAGTAATCCGTCAAGTGCGCTGGGCCTTCTATGGAAGTGAGGTGCAACGCATCCAACGTGGTAAAGATGACCTGAAGGTAATGGTGCGACTACCTAAAGAGCAACGCCTCTCGCTAGAAAATATGGAGCAGCTCAGACTCCGCTCCCCTCTCACTGGTGCGGAAGTTCCACTACTTCAAGTCGCTATCCCAAAAGATGGTCGTGGACTAGCCACCATCCAAAGAATAGGACGCCAACGCTCCATCAAAGTCTCTGCTGATGTAGATCCTGCCTTAGCAAACCAGAAGGATGTGCAAGATGCCTTTACTGGAAGTCCGTTTTATGGATTAGTTCAAAAATTCCCTATCCTTTCAAAAATTTTAGGTATCCCTCCCAGAGGGATACTTCTTGATGTAACTGACAAATTCCCATCCGTACGCTTCAGCCCCGCCGGAGAAGTGAAAGATCGCAATGACTCTATGTCTCAAATCGGCATGGGATACCTGGTCGCGCTCTTAGGAATGTATGTCATGATGGCGATCCCTCTGAAAAGCTATCTGAAGCCTCTCATCGTCATGTCCGTCATCCCGTTTGGAATCGTGGGAGCCCTCATCGGACATATGGTAATGGGGATAGACCTCAGCATTATGTCCTTGTGTGGGATCGCCGCTCTTTCTGGCGTGGTAGTGAATGACTCTCTTGTTCTGGTAGAGTTTGTGACCAGATACGAAAAGAAATATGGGAAGCTAGAAGCAGCAAGGAAAGCCGGTGCGGCACGTTTTCGTGCCATCGTTCTCACCTCCTTAACGACCTTCGTAGGTATCATGCCGATGGTTCTAGAGACGGATATGCAAGCACGCTTTCTCATCCCTATGGCTGTATCTCTTGGGTTTGGTATTATCTTCGCTACCCTCATCACTCTTATCCTAGTACCCAGCGTTTACCTGATTCTAGAAGACCTTAAGGGGCTTATAAAATCGATCCTACTCTGGCTTAATCGGAGGTCAGGGGGAGCGAACTCATCTTGATTACAAAACGAAAACATCCTGCTTTTGTTCTTCTTCCTGCCGAAGTCACACTCATTCTTCAAGGAGGGCGGGCATCCTTGTCCTTTAAAATTCCAGCTCAAAGAATCAAGAAGGATAGAATCCTTCTCTACCTATAAACTGTGGGTGTCACTCCTCCGGAATCTTCACGAATTTCACCTTAAACATCTTAGACCATGTTTTCCCAGTGAGATAGAATACCTCTTCTTTCGCGTCATAAGCGATGCCATTAAGCACGGCGTCTTTAAGCTTAGGGCGTTTCTTAAAGAGACCTTTACAGTCGATCGTCGCTACCACATTTCCAGTTGTTGAATCAATCTTTACGATCTCATCCGTCAGCCAGATATTAGCGTAAATGTGCTCCCCCACCCATTCAAGCTCATTCAGGTGCTCCAGCTTCTCCCCATCTTTGGTGACGAGTAGCTCCTGCTCCTTTTGAAAGGTCTCCGAGTTGAGAAAATGAAGCTTATCTGTGCCGTCTGACATCACGATCTGGTCTCCCTGCGTAGTAATGCCCCACCCTTCTGTCCCGTAACGAAAGATTCTTTTAAAGCTTATACTCTCCCTATCATAGACTATCCCAACTCCTTTTCTCCATGTAAGTTGAAGCATTTCATCTTCCCCAAAAGCAGCTATTCCCTCACCAAAATAGTCTGCTGGAAGGGGCTTAGAAAGCTCTACTTCTTGTGTATGCAGATCGAACCTCCTCACCAGCGATGAACCATACCCACCAGTCGATTCATAGAGCTTCCCATCTTTGATAAAGAAACCTTGGGTGTATCCCTTTTTACTACGGTCAATATCCTCTAGGACTTGATAAGTAAGCTGTTCTACCTCCGCCACAAGCACCGCAGGAAGGAGTAAAATAAAAAAAAATCGTAACGCAGGCATATTGATTAAACGTTTAAAGAGAAAATAAACTCACGCAAGTCTATACCTATTTCCCATTGACGTCAAAATAAGGAGTTGCCTCCTTATCCTAGAAGGTGAGGTCATGGTAGGGAAAGGTAGTTTCCAGAAGTTCCCTATATAACTATTTTAGGATTCACGGCATTTTCTCTGGTGAACACAGAGTCATAAATGGTATGTATAATTATGGTAAATATGCCAACCCATATTGAGAATGAGCTCACTGAACGAAATCTAAGAATTGAGCCTGCAACTGTTGAGGATCTCTCTATACTTACAACGTTTATTTCTGACCTTATGGAAGAGCAACCAGACTTTGTTTCTGATGAAGCAGCTCACGCGAAAGGCATCCAACTCATCCTAGAAAGCCCCTCAAAAGGGCGAATCTTCGTTTTAAGGGATGATGAAGATATACTCGGGATGGTTAATATTTTATTCACTATCACCACTGCTCTTGGAGGATGCGCTGCATTGATGGAAGACGTTATCATCCATCCACAATACCGCAGACAAGGGCTAGGTTCTCTAATGCTAGATTATGCAGTAGCGTTCGCAGAGGAAAAAGATTTTAAGCGTATAACCTTACTGGCGGATGCCCAAGACGAAAAGTCTCAGTCCTTTTTCCAGAACAAAGGGTTTGATTTTTCTGGCCTCATTCCCATGAAAAGGATTCTCAACTAGAGTGGCTTACTCCACCCAGCTGTTGGACTCTTTCCTAAAGCTGGTATATTTTCCTGCACTGCGATCCCAGAGGTAAACATCCCAGAGATAGGAACGGTGTGCTAGTTGGAAATTCTTCCTAAAGAACAGCTCTATCCTTGCACCTGGATATTCCCATCGGATATTTTTTTTACGTGAGCGGAATTTCTCACGGTTTACCACTACCCAAAGCCGATCATTCTCCGCTATAATTTCCTGAATTCTTCCGAGGCGGTTCACCACTTCTGCATTTCCGTTTCGGTCACGCAGAAGCCCATTATTATTATACGAAAAGTCATAAAGGATAGGAACAGAAAGGTCATAATCTACCTGTCCCACCTCGCTAAGAGCCGCATGCGGGTGAGGCTCGGTAATCATGAGCTGGTCTCCATCTTGCCAGTTTCCCTTCACATAACGGAGTGAAGAAATAGAGTCGCCCAAGAGCTTATCTCCATAACTCCCTGGGATTCTCCAAGGACACCAAGAAAGGAGAATGAAAGCCACCATCACAGAGGCTAAGACGTTATTACTTTTTCGATATGAAGAGAGCTCAGAAAGAAGCCGGCTGGCGCTACGCACACCATGAACAGCTAAGAGCATCCAAAGCGGAATGAGTGTGTATTGATAACGAAAACTCACAGAGGTGATGAGGAAATTCGCGGAAAGCACTCCAAAGAGCATAAAGAGGTGAAGCGTTAGCATTTTCCGATCTCGTAGCTGCAAAGAAAAAGCGAGACTCAGGAGTGCAAAAAAGGAAAGCATGAGGTGCAAGCGGGAATTTGCTATAAGCATCGAGAACAAGTTATGAGGTTGCCAAAAATTGGGCGCGAGCGTCGCCTCTACATTTGGAGAAACCCCCACTCCGCGCGTCATACAAAGGATCTTAAACGCCACTACATCTAAGGCGATCACGCCCCCCAATAACATCACTACTCCCATTAGAGGAATGCTTTTAATGAAGGTTAGTTTTTGTCCAAAGATAAGCCACGTAATCACCAGCGGGATTGTTAACACCAGCGATATTTCTTGTGATAAAACCGCTCCTCCAAAGCACAATACCGCCGCCACTTGCGCTCGCCTATCGAGACCAAACAAAAAGCCTCTCAAAAAGTAAAAGAGAGTCATCACTAAAAAGAGCTGCTGGAATTGGTAAAAGCGTGCCAAGTGTCCCGTGAAAATGAGAAAAGGATGAAGCGCAAAAAGCAGAACAGGTAGGAGGGCGAGCTTCTCCGAGCGGAAAACCTCTTTCCCGATTCGGTATAAATACCATGCCGTCAATACCGCCGCTGCAGCTGAAAGGGTTCTTAGGGATAATAAACTACCACCGAAGATCCAAGCCGTAAGGCCAGCTAAATAATGATACACTGGACTCCGGCTATAATAGATACCTGGTGCGATTTCGGGCACCCCTTTTTCGGCGATGGAGAGAGCCGCCTGTATCGAGGCATACTCATCATCATCGATTGGTTGAAAGTCTAAGTGCCAAACACGCACCATAAAAGTGATTAAGAGTAACCCTATAAGTGCCAAATGGCGCCGCAATTTAAGTCTTCCTATTAAGTGCGACAGCATCGTTAATAATGCACAAGAAAAGAACAATATAACAACCCAATGTCTATGACGAAACCAAATCTGCTCGCCTAATTCATAAAAGCAGCTCTTCAGGAAGCACCCCAATAATAGGCATAATGCATAAGTCAGAATCCAAAACGGGACTTTTTTCACCTTAGCGCTATAAGCCCAAAAAGCGGCGCCTAAACCGAGTAATAGCGCGATCCCTTTATGTTTTCGGGCGGGTAGTGCAGAACTCACGAACTTCATCCGAGGCGTAGTGCTCTCAGACACCTTAGCTAATACTGGGAGACCACTTTCTGCGGAAGTAAGAAGCATTTCTCCTCCACTCTCTATCTGGTAAGCGAGCCGCTTGCCCTGCCCCTTCTTATACAAGCCTTCTTTTTTAGGTAAAATAATTTCGAGTTCGTTCTTTCCTCCCTTTTTCAAGAGAGCCTGAATCCCAAAGGCTCGCAAACGAGATTGATTCACAGGTTGAGTGAGTGCTAAAGGAATCCTCTGATTCGGCTCTTGAATCTCTGACCCAAACTCCGAGACGCGTCCCTTAGTCGCGGTTGATTCACTTCCAGCCTGTTGAGAGGCCTCATCTGAATTTGGACGATCCGAAGTGCGGTTCAGAGTCAGCTCTGTGCGCTGAAAGTCATTCTGAGTTGGGTCACCATGACGTGGGTCTAGGAACGCAGAGCCACCAAAATACTCCGTCGCTTCATCGGGATCTAGTAATGCTGTAGAGCGCCCGAGAGGAGCACGCCCAGACCATTCTAAAAACCAAAAAGGCTCTTGCTCACCTGGAAGTGCAGTAAGAATCTTCCCATTTACCTTCACCATAAAGGATTGATCCGCCGCCACCTTTAATACGGCATTTTTCACACCCCTTCCAATCGTAAAGTAACCCTTATGTCGCACTAGTCCACCCTGAGAGTCTCTATCACGGAGTTGGATATAAGGTGCCGAAAAGCCAGATTCGAACATTCCCTCCGGAACTAACGTGTAAACTCTAGAAAAGTCCTTACTGATTTCACGAGCGTTTTGCCACTCAGTTACAGCCGCTTCAGGCACAGCCCAAGAAAAAGCATCATGCCCCTTTGGTATCGTCTCCGCTTTCCACTGTGACCCAGAACTGAATGACATTATATTTTCATGAGATTGCTTCACCTCACCATAGAGCTTCACACTTTGCTTTACTGCTCTTCCTTCTGTGGTCAGACAAAGCGTATTTTTCCCTTCTCGCAAAAAACTTCGCAGATCAAAGAGAACTGCAATCTTATCATATCCGTAATCTTCCCACTGATACTCACGCGCGAAGTTTAGCGCCATCGCAGGAGACGAGTGATGTAAACGTTGCCCCCACTCTGTAAGACCATTTTGGAACGGACGTGTAGGTCGCCAATGACTATTAGCTCCCACGGGATTTCCATTACACATCAGCTCAAACCCACCATCAGAAACCACCTGAAGCAATGCCTGCTCAGGTGACTCTGTAAGCATAAAGTCATACCTATAATACCCTACTTTTCCTTCTACCACCGTAGTCATCGCTTTCACTTCTTGCGGGAATTCCACCTTTCGCAGTGGAACGTTAGAAGGAAGTGCCCACTCTAATAAGAGCCAACTCAGAAGCCCTACGATAACACCAATCGCTATCGTTGCCCCCACTACCTCTCGCTTTGTCACGTCACTATTTTCCATACCCTCGTGAACGTTTGCGCGCTAGCGATGCCGCCGCGATGTTTCCCTCCGCAAACTCTCCTTGGGAAAGCATCAGATGAGAAGCTGCTAAGATCGCACGTTTTTCCTTCCTTTGATAAGTTGCTAAAATCGCTTTGACGGCTTCATGATGCCTCGTGTTATCTGCAAGCGAAGCAGTTTTTAGAGCAAGAAGCTGCAAATGGAAATGTGCCATTAATCCAGCAGGGTCTCTTTGTAAGCTCTTCTCAAACAGTACCATCGCTTTCTGATTTTGTCCCACATTGAGGGAGTCTATCGCTAAGTGCATCAGCATACGGTTCGCCTCTAAATACCCTATATCATTAGTGGTCTGCTCATTCAAAAGAGCTTCTAGCTGCACTTCCACTTGATGCTTTAAGCCTCTCCGTCCCGTTTGGTAGACTCGATAGAGCTTGGTGGCCAGCTCCTCTATCTGCAGGGTGCTTTGAAGCGCCCCTTTTTGTAGAAGAAAGCCCGTATCAAATTGTAGCGAAGGTAATTGATTCTCCGCCATTTCCAGCTTTTGCAACGCTTGCTGAAAGTCTCCATTGACATTCAGTTGTCTAGCACTGCTCAAGCTTTTACTCGCGAGCTGAATAGGAAGGTTCGTTAGCAAGACCATAATGATCCCACTCATTCCACCCCAAAAGAATAAGGCTTTAGCAGACCACTGCTTTTCCTTTTCGTCTATCCTCATGTAAAACCCGCTCACTCCAACTAATAGAAACACTAAGCCAATACAGCCAACACTCCACCCCTTACCAATAAACTGCGCAAAGACTGCGCCGTATCCCATTCTCTCACTCCAATCCTGCCAATCACTTACCCCATAAGAAAGCAACCCCTGATCTGGAGGACGATACGCCGCTAGACGAAAAGGGAGATCCTGCACGTTTACACTTAATGCTCGGAAATCATAGCGATCCGAGTGCGCCTTATAAACATCCCCCCCTAGCCATGTTAAGGTATCAAACTGCTGCTGCAGCCATGTAGCCTTCGCGCTATATGCGGGATCTAGATTAAGCACTGCGAACGGAAAAACTAACAATAAGATGAACTGAATTAATATAACCATCGTGAGCGTATTCCATGCAATCGTCTTTCGCCAAAAAGAAATCACGAATACAAAAAACAGAATCATGCTTCCAATTAGCAATATTCCTTTAAACCAACGGGTAGCTGGAGCCTCTACTACTTCATCCAGCCCTATCGGGATCGCATGCCAAGAGCTCTTTAAAGAAAGCCCTAAAAAAGCAGCTCCTAGAAGAGCCACTAAAAGCAATGCGATACGATTAATCGTCATGAACCTGAATCTTATCATTTGGTTCCAATACCCAGTTCCCTGCTATTAAAACCTCTGCGCCTTTCTCTAATCCAGAAAGAATCTCTACCTTCTCAGGCGTCACCAGCCCCACCTTTACAGGCATGCTCTTCCAGCCTCCGTCATCCGTTGGGACATCTACCAAGGCTTGCCCCGCTGATATAGATCTCACTGCCCCTCTAGGGACACTCAGGCTTTTTCCCTGCACTTTTACAGAGCCAAAGCCAGTCATGCCTAACGCTATTAAATCTTGGCGGTCATCGTCCTGAAAGAGTAATTTGGCACGAAAAGTGGCTGCCCACTCTGGGGAACCCGTTCCTCTAGGACGAAGTGGTCTGGAAATTTCTGGCCCGCCTTGGTTAAAAGAAACCACAGGAATAATCTCACTCACCTCTGCTAAGAACCGCTTTCCAGAAAACGCCTCTAGGTAAACCTCGGCACCTTGCCCTTCCTTAAGAAAAGGAAAATCACTCTGATCAAAATGTGCCTCAAACCACTTACCTGCCGCGATCACAAATCCTGGCTTCCCACTATCTTGGTTATATTCTCCAGGTCTGATTAAAACACGTTCTATCACGCCACTTGCTGGTGCTGTTACTTCATAGTCACGCATCTCTTCTTGGCGGTGTTCATAGGATTTCTCCATATCATTCACCGTGTTTTCAGCGATCTTAAGACTCTCCTTTAATCCCTCTTCAGACATCCCTAGAAAAATCTCTGCTTTCTTAAATTGCTTTAAGTTTTCCTCATAGACATTCTTCATTTCTAAAAAGGCAGCCTCAGAAATTGCTCCCTTATCGAAGGCCGATTCATATTTCTTTAGCTTTTCTCCATTTGATTTTAGCTGGTTTTTTAATGCCGTGAGATTGACTTGATCTAACTCTGGTCTCTCCTGTGCCAGCACATAGGCAGACCCCAGCTTTACACGTTCAAACTCTGACCTAGCGCTAGACAGGGCAAGCGCCGCTGATTCTAATTTAATCTCCGCTTTTACCCTATCAAGCTTCGCTAAGACCTGTCCCTTTTCTACTCGCTGACCTTCTTGCACGTTGAGCTCAACTACTTTCGCCATCGGGATAACAGGCACTAAAAATGGCTCACTCGCACAGACGCCCTCACCCATCATAACACGCTCAAAGGTATGCTCCTCCACTCGCCCTGATTTCACAGGGATAGGTTTCCCTAATTTTCTCAGCATCGCTGGATGTCCCAGCTTAGACCCATACATGGAGTTTTCACTGTCCAGATACCCGGGATATAGTACTTTCCAAGCAAACAGTAACCCTCCTAAGGCAACGATCACTATCGCTATTAACAACCACTTATAAGATTTTAGAACTGACATGTTTTTCGGTATCTCCACTCTTTCTCTTGAAAATGTGATTTAAAAGTAAGCTTAACCCTAAAACGGAAAGTTCCACAAGCACTTGTAGCATCCTCCACGACATAGCGATGAGAACCGCATCAGAAGTCGCCATTTTATGTGATAAAAGCCATACGAGAATCCCTTCACGAACCCCTATCCCTCCTGGAACTCCAATCGCAAAAAAACCGCCTAACCATGCGACCCCGCCTATTCCAACCATCTGCCAAACCGTAATCGAATGCTCGGTAAAACCCTTACTTAAAAGCCAAAACGTCACCCCGTTCCATAAACAAAGTATAAGGTATTTCACATAAATCGCGGGGGCGATTCTACCTAACTCATTTCTTAGAGCCCAAACCTCTAGCGCTTTAGTCCGTATTTTAGGCACTTTAAACCCAATAAAAATACCAAGTGCCATTATCGTTAACCCTGCGAACACTAGCGGGACAACTGGAATACCACTCACTACTAATGCGAGCTTTTCTAAAATCTCTTGAAAGAAAGGTGTAGTAAAAATCAAGAGCGAGACCGTAGCCCACGCCATGACAGTCGTCACTAACTCTAAGGTAAGCCCTTTTCCCGAAAGCACTTTGGAAATACCATATTCGGGCGCCGTAACAACGCGTGAACCGTAGCCAAAAACACCGCCTGGCAACCACTTTCCACACTCCGTTTCTATCCACATCCTCGCGCCCTTTGCGTAAGAGATATCAGCCCCTAAGCTTTTCAGCACTCCAGCCCACATTCCCGCATTCAAAACTTGATAAATGATTAATGCCCCAAGCGCTGCCAGCAACCATGAGATACGAATGTTCACCTCAGTACCTTTGAAAAACTCTACACTTTTAGTTAAGCCCACGATTGCAAGAATCACAGCAGAACTAATCATTAAATATTTGAGTTTTTTCATAATAGTTGACCTTCGAGAATCCATTCAAACGGCTTCTTCATATGCATATCTTTATGTAGAAGGTTTGGGACTTCCATTCTTGCATATCACAGAACGATAGAGGGTAACAGCCTCATCTGTGATGCGCTCCCAGTCAAAGGACTCCTGCACTTCAGCAAGCGCCCAGTCACCAAGCTCTGATGCTAGTTTGATCGGAAAGCTTCTGCGCGCCATAGCTAATTCTGCACCATGCAACATGGCTATGACACGCACCCCTAAGAAATATGTTGGTAAAATAGCCCGCAACCCATGAAGAAAAGGCCAGTGCACATGTAAGACCGTTCTCTTCTCTCTTAAATTTTTCATATTCTGTCCTCCTCATGGTTAACTTGTTTTCGGATTCCCTGAACGAGCGTTTCGATTGTTACTTCTTTATTCATGGCAGGAACAATGAAACTGATGGTGTTTTTCTTATTAAAGTTTTGGTTTTTCATATTTTCTTAGGTTTCTGTCCTTATACTTGCTCAAGCCATACCAACTCCCTCTCTCATACCTCTGAACCCATATAAATAAAGGGATCAAAAAGGATTCCAACTCTTGGCATCAAATGCTAAAGCTAAAAAAGACTGTAAATTTTTCTGCTCTTTCCTTGGCAACCATGTAAAATTCACCATGCGCTTCCGCACCATGCCACACTTATCAGACTTCGGGTAACCTCACAGAAAGTTACAACCCTTTGTTTTATAAAGGAAAAGCCCCTCATAGTAAGCTCCTTCCCCATGGTTGGCATCATAAGTGCAAAGAGAAAGGTAACTAAATCTGCACCATGATTATAACACTAATACTTAAAAGAGGAGCACACGCATTACGCTTGGGTTCTTCTGTATACCGTAGGCTCAATTCTGCCCTCCGTAATAAACTCACCCTAGGGCTACTTTCTTCCTCCATTATTCTCGTTACGAGTTGCACCACCGTAGGTCCAGAATATGAAGCACCTGAAATCCGCGTTCCTAAAAGCTGGGAAGGATCGGGAGAAATCCAGACTGACGTTCTCACTTCTAGCCCTGTCTATATGGCACCTCCTGCGCAGCCCGTAACAGTCACCGCTGACTGGTGGACGCAATACCAAGACCCAACGCTCACCACCCTGATTAATAAGGCGCGTCAAATAAACCCTAACCTCCAGCGGGTGCAAGCTCGTGTCCATCAAGCATGGGTGCAGAGAAAGGTATTACGTGCAGCCTTCTTCCCTCATGTAGATTCCACCGCTAGATTAGATTATGGACTAGGAGACTTTAACAGTGATGGCATAAACCTTGCCGCTGGAGAGAGCCAAAACCAATTCGCTCAGATCGATGCCGGCTGGGAAGTGGATCTCTGGGGTAGAATCAAGCGTCAAGTAGAAGGGGTAAATGCTGACTATGAAGCGAGTGTAGAAGGATACAGAGATGCTCTGATTTTCATCACGGGTGAAGTAGCACTCCATTATACCGCCATCCGCACGATAGAAGCGCGTATCCAAGTGATCAATGAAGCCACTACCGAGTTTGCTAAAATCGAAAATATGGTTCGAATCAGAAAAGAGGAAGGGCTTTCTGCTAAGGTAGACCTCGCACAAACAACCGCGCGATTGAAAACCCAAGAAGCGCAGCTCCCCAACTTGAAAAAGCAAGTCCGCCAACTCAAAAACCGCTTAGCTACCCTAGTAGGTTATTTCCCAGGAGAAGTGGATGAAATAATGGAAGAGCGTTATGCGATGATTCCGTCCCCACCTCAAAGTCCCACTTCATCACTACCCGCTGACCTCTTAAGAAAACGTCCAGATGTTAGAAGAGCAGAACGCCAAATCGCAGCAGAAACCGCGAGAGTAGGCGTAAGAGTAGCGAACCTCTACCCACAACTTTCCATCTCTGGCGCAATCACCTTTGATGCCAGCCTCTCTGGGGGAATTGTAGATAGCCTTAAGAGAACACTTGGGCTCGGACCACAACTCCGATGGAGGATTTTCCACGCCTGCGCTGACCGCGCGCGAATCCAAGAACAAGAAAAGATGGTAGAAATGGCTATCAAGAACTATGAAGCCACGGTTCTTAATGCCGTTTTAGATGTAGAGGACTCCTTCGCACGCATAACCCATGAGCAAGAATTCCTAGAGGCACTTAGCGCCTCATCTGAGGCTCACCAGATGAATGCAGAACTCTCTGGAGAATCTTATCAGCTCGGAATTATTGACCTACAACGTCTTCTGAATGCGTATCGCGATTACTACTTCACGAAAGGTGAAACCATTGCAAGCCAAGGACGCCTCGTCGCCCACAGCGTAAAACTCTTCAAAGCATTAGGTGGTGGTGAAGATCTCTATAACTACTTCCACGATGATAATGATAAAAATGCTAATATGAAGAATGAAGGACAACTTGGAGCACTCACTAGAGGATGGAGAAGCGGAACTTAATTAAAAGTGGTTCAGTAAAATGCTGAGAAGATCTTTAAATAAAATCGGGCATATTGGTCTTAACTTTCGCCTTAAGACTCCCGCATAGGTTGTAGAGACCAAAGTAAGTTCGGTTAAGGTAAAGAGCATGTGCAGTACCTCTAGAGGATGTCATTTTCTTCAACTCTTGGTCATTTCCCGTGCGCTCTCCAAACTGATAAATTTCATCCAAATAAGCCTCATCAGCGAAGTCAAATTCCTCTTTGAAGAAGGGACGCGAGAGTAACTCCACCGATTCTTTAAAGACGGGAATGAGTTTCTTGCGTTCATAGTCACCATCTGTTTCTAGAATGAGCCCTAGCTTCTCTAAAAGTGATTCGAAGAGTTCCGGATCATTTAATGCCATAGGTGACATGAGAGAGAAATAAGCATCATAGAACCATTCTGGAAGCTTCTTCACACAGCCAAAGTCTAAAACAAAAAGTTGTCCATCTTTTACAAGAAAGTTCCCTGGGTGCGGATCCGCATGAAACTCTTTAAGGCTATGAACTTGGAAGTGGCAAAAGTCCCACAAGGCTTGAGCGACTTGATCTCGCTCTGCCTTAGGGTGATCCCCTTTAAAATACTCATCTAAATGCACTCCATCGATCCACTCCATTGTAAGAATACGTTTTGTACTATACTCAGGGAAATACTCTGGAAAATTAACATTTTTAAGATGTGAAGACTTATCTATAAGCTCCTGCCCTCGGCTCAACTCTAATATGTAATCCGTCTCCTCCGTGAGCCTTTCCCTCACTTCGTTCAAATAGAGATCTATCGACGCTCCGTCCAGATTCATGAGACGAATCGCGAAAGGACGCACAATCTTTAAATCGGATTCTAAGCTATCCGCCACGCCTGGATACTGCACTTTCACCGCAAAGTTTTGTCCGCCTTTGTGCGCTTTATGCACTTGACCAATAGAGGCGCCTGCGACAGCAGTTTGCGTGAAATCATCGAAAATGTCCTTAGGGCTTTTCTGTAGCTCTTGCTTAAAGGTCTTCACCACTAAGGGATAAGAAAGAGGAGGTGCAGAATACTGTGCTTTGGAGAATTGTTCCTGGTAAGCTGGGGGAAGAAGGTTTTTGTCTAAGCTTAACATCTGTGCAACCTTGAGAGGACCGCCTTTAAGTTTAGAAAAGGTATTAAAGGTACGTTCCGCTGTATCTTCATGGAAGGCCTCTTTTTCTCCCTTAGACCCAAAGGCTTCCTTGGCTTTATACTTTACGTAGTTAGCTCCTATCGCCGCGCCTGTGCCCACGATGTTTGCGGCACGAGCAATCTTATTCTTCGGGATCGAGGTCTGCTCTTTTAAATTAGCCATAAATGTTTAGGTTAGGTTACTTTGTTATGCAAATGCCCACTCAGACCATTTTTCTACCGAATAAAAACTTACCAAGGTCGAAGGCGGCTTCAACTGCTGAGAAATGCGTCACCTCATGCCCAAACCTAACCGTCTTTTCAATGAGAGAGTCGGTGTCTTGGAAGTTCTCGCTTGTATCATTCAGCCAAAAGTCGATGAGAAAGAGGAAAACAGGCCAACCACCACGGTAGCTCTCTTCCGTAATCTTAGCAGGTATCGGTGATCCTCCTTCAGAGATCACATGCGCCATGAGATCCTTGGCAGAAGCATCAAAGGCTTCTTTCATACCACGTAAGCTGGGACAAAACAGTGCTTTCTCTCTTCTGGGGAACGCTGATAAGAAGCGGGAGCGATGTCCCAGTGCCTTCTCAAAAAATGTATAGAAGAAGGCTAATAGCTTACCTCGCGAGTCATATGCTTGGTAGTCTGCATCAGCATCTAAGATTTGCTGAGTCTCCAGCACCAACTGTTGCCAAGAATATTCTACTAGGGCTTGAAAAGATGAAAAACAGCCGTAGAAATCTTTTTCATTAATCTTAATTTCCTTACTAAGCTTATAAACACTGGCAGGCTTCTTCCCATGTTCTAAAACGTATTCCCAATAGGCGTTTTCTAAGAACTCTCTAGTGATTTCTGGAGTTTTTACCTTCTCCACTTTCTTAGTCGCTGCCTTTTTCTTAGTCGCACTCATTAAAAGAAGTTCGTCCATAATCACAGAGCGTCAAAAAGTTTGTTAAGGTTTTTATTTATCCTCACTCTTTAAACGTAATCTATTATTATGGAGGTTGACTTATCAATAGGGCCTCATCACTAGATAAACTGTTAAAGAGATTTGAGAGCTCATGGGATTTCCTCCCCCCTTCTCCTAAAAATAAGACGGGTTCATAAAAAATCTCTGTTCTGCTGGGGCTGTATAGAGTAGACTAGTAGCAACCTTATATGATCAAATCTTTCCTTAGCCTCTTGATGCTCTCGCTTTTGCTAGCGAGCGGGCAGGGAACGAGTTTTGGGGAGATGTTTCCGGATGAATCGGCTGCAATTATACAGAAGTATTCTGAGTTAGATTGGACTGGCTATCCTAACTCATCGTTACCAGCGGTGAATCCACAGGATGTTATTAATAGTTATAATGATCCTACGATAGCGCCCCCTACGATTACGCCTACAGGAGCGACGGTACCACATACCTTTGGGAATATCGCGGATGTGGAAAACATGTTAGATAATTTTTCCACCTACTTTAAGAATTCGGTGTCCCCATGGGTGTTTCAAGTGAAGTTAATGGCATTACGTATTTTCATGGTGTTGGTGGGCTTAGACTTCGCTTGGATGGTGCTGAAGATGGTGATGAAAGGGCATGCTTTATCTACGGTGATGAGAGAAATGGTGCAAAAATTCCTTCTCTATGGGATAGGGTGGTATTGTATTTTTTATGGGGATCAACTGATGACGGGGATCTTTGACCTTTTTAAGTTTACGAGCTTAAAT
>CALLLS010000008.1 GCA_938008215.1 uncultured Verrucomicrobiales bacterium
CGTGATTATGAAGGCGTTGGTAAAGGAGTCGTAAAAGAAACTGACCACTCCATTGAAGAGAAGGAATACACCTTTGAGCCAAACCCAGCGACGGTCTTAAACTCACTATTACCTCAGTATATTAACTTCCAAGTTTACCAAATGATTGTTGAGGCCCGTGCTTCTGAGCACTCTGCGCGAATGGTCGCCATGAAATCGGCTACCGATAATGCTAACAATCTCGTTTCAGATTTGAAGGTCGAATACAATAAACTCCGCCAAGCAGCCATTACCCAAGAGATCCTTGAGATCAGCACGGCAATGAAAGCAATGGAGTAATCTATCAATCACACATTTTAATAATTAACTTAATTTTCCCCAATCAACCCTATGAGCAATAAAGGAACTATCGTTCAAATAATCGGCGCTGTTGTAGACGCAGATTTTTCTTCAGCAAAAAAACTCCCTGACATCTATAATGCTATTGAGATCTCCTATGATCTTTTTGGTGAGACCACTAACCTCGTGTTAGAGGTACAACAACACCTCGGAGACGGACGTGTGCGTGCCGTAGCTATGAGCACGACAGATGGGCTCAAGCGTGGAATGCAAATCACAGATACAGGTAGCGCTATTCAAGTCCCAGTAGGCGAGCAAGTACTTGGACGTATTTTCAATGTTACAGGTGATCTTGTTGATGAAAACGTGGCTCTTCCTGAGCCTGATAAAAGATCTGGAATTCACCGTTCAGCCCCGCTTCTTGTGGATCAAACGGGAACAGCGGAGATTCTTGAAACTGGAATTAAAGTGATCGACCTGGTTTGCCCCTTCCTTAAAGGTGGTAAAGTAGGTGCTTTCGGTGGTGCTGGTGTAGGTAAGACCGTTGTTATCATGGAGCTTATCAATAACATTGCGAAAAACCACGGTGGTTACTCCGTATTCGCAGGTGTGGGTGAACGTACTCGTGAGGGTAATGACCTTTACTGGGAAATGATCGAATCTAAGGTCATCAGTGTTGAGAATGATGCTGACGGTCATCCGATCCTTAATGAGGACGGCACGCCTAAGCTTAAAGATGGATCTAAAGTAGCACTTGTCTATGGACAGATGAATGAGCCTCCAGGAGCCCGACTCCGTGTAGCTCTTTCTGCTCTTACAATGGCGGAGTATTTCCGTGATGAGCAAAACCAAGACGTTCTCCTCTTCGTAGATAACGTATTCCGTTTCTCACAAGCAGGATCTGAAGTATCAGCACTTCTTGGTAGAACACCTTCCGCAGTAGGATACCAACCAACTCTTGCAGAGGAGATGGCAGGACTCCAAGAGCGTATTACTTCTACGAATAAAGGATCGATCACGTCACTCCAAGCGGTATATGTTCCTGCGGATGACCTTACTGATCCAGCTCCCGCAAACACCTTTGCTCACCTCGATGCGACGGTTGTTCTAGAGCGTGCGCTCGCGGCCCAAGGATTATTCCCAGCGATTGATCCTCTCGCGTCTTCTTCTAAAGCTCTTACTCCTGACATCGTAGGGGAAGAGCACTATGCAGTGGCGCGTGGAGTTCAACAAATCCTTCAACGCTATAAAGACCTTCAGGACATCATCGCGATTCTTGGTATGGATGAGCTTTCTGATGAAGATAAGCTTTCCGTATACCGCGCGCGTAAGATCCAACGTTTCCTTACACAGCCATTCCACGTGGCAGAGGTATTTAATAACGTTCCTGGTGTTCTCGTGAAAGTAGAAGATACTGTAAAGGATTTCCGTGAGCTTCTTGACGGGAAGTGGGATGACGTTCCAGAAGGAAACTTCTACATGCAAGCGAACCTTGCTTCCGTCTCTCGTGATTCTGAGTAACACTTAGTTTTTTCAGCCTCTTATTTGAAATTAGATAAGAGGCTGACTAAAGCTAGGAATAGTGCATCAAGCATGTATCCCGTCAGCCCACTTTATATAAGCTCAATAGTCTTACATTATGCCAATCCAACTCGATATCGTAACTCCTGAGAGGAAAGTATTCTCTGACCAAGTAGAAGACGTCTATCTCCCAACTGAAAACGGAGAAGCTGGAGTTCTAGCTGGTCACACTGCTCTTGTAACTCCTCTCCAGCCAGGAGAACTTCGCTATAAACAGAATGGAGAGTATAAGGAGTTCGCCGTGGGTGAAGGTTTTGTAGAGGCTACCCAGGAGTCTGTTACCGTCTTAACTGACCTATGTGCAAGCTCTGATGAAATTAATGAGAAAGCGGTCGAAACTGCTATGAAGCGTGCGGAGGATGCTCTCGCTAAGGCCGACCATAGTGTCGATCGTGATGCTGTTATTGCTCTGCAAGCGACGATCGCAAAGCAACTAGCTCAGCTGAAACTCAAGCGTAAATATCGTTCTTAATCACAAAGCTGTTTCTGATAATAATGGACGACTTTAATAGGCGTCTTTTTTTATGCCCCAATAGGATCGCCTTTGAGGAAGTCCTCAGTAGTCATCATTTTAGATCCCTCAGGTTGCACGTTCATAATTTTGATAAACTTCCCATCTTCGCATTTCTTAGTGAGAGGGTGTTCGTATTCGTGTGTGATTTCGGTGGGCGGAAATACCTTCAAGCGCTTTTCCTTTCCCTTTTTATCGATGAAAGTAGTAAAGGTGCCTGGCCATGGATGATAGGCGCGGATGAGTCTTTCTAAGTCCTTGGCTGGTTTGGTAAAGTCTAAGAGCCCATCATTACGCAGGAGCTTGGGCACATACGTTGACGCATTATCGTCTTGAGGAATGCGAGGTGCATTTTCTTCCGAAAGCAACTGAAGAGCCTCTAAGAGAGCGCTAGGGCTTATTTCTGCTAAGCGATCATGTACACTTCCTCCTGTATCTTCGGGAGAAATAGGCGTCTCTTTTTGGATGATGATGTCTCCTGCGTCCAGTTCTTTGACGACATGCATAATAGTGACGCCTGTGTTAGCATGCCCGTCTGCGATTGGACCTTGGATACAGGATGCGCCTCGGTAGAGTGGGAGAAGGGAGGCGTGCACATTAATGATAGCGATATTAGGTGAGTCAATTAGTCGCGAAGTGAGAATTTGGCCGTATGCCATGACGACAATGATGTTTGGAGCGAGCTCTTCTACTTGATCGATAAATCTCTTACTCCTTGCTTTCTCTGGCTGCCAAACAGGGATTTGGTGCTCTATGGCGTGCTGCTTGATTTTTGGCGGCGTCAGGATTTGCTTTCGACCCACTGGTTTATCTGGCTGAGTCACAAGTCCCACAACCTCGTGGGAGCTCTTTATGAGAGCTTGAAAGCAGGGGAGGGCAATGTCACCGGTGCCCATGAAAAGGATTCTAAGCGACATTGTATTAAAAGGCGTGCAGGTTAAAATTACAAATCCTTATAGAGACCCTTACTCGTTAAAGCATGGGTGATTGCATGGAGCACCTGAATAGGATGTTGCTGGGCGTTTATGGTGGTAGTAATCTCTTCACCAAAATGCTCTAAAATAGGTTTTGTTTCTGCTTCATATACAGAGAAGCGATTTCGAATGACGCTTTCGTCCGCGTCATCTGAGCGCCCTTTATCCAAGGCGCGCTTTTTCATTCGGGCTACTAAGGACTCTTGATCAGGGCAAGAAAGATGAATGACGTTTTGAATGTCTACAAACTCTTGAATAAGGTTCGCTTGGTTTACGGTGCGAGGAATACCGTCTAAAATGAGAATTTCTTTACTAGGATCATACTTTCCATTTTCTGCCCATGCGTTCAGCTGCTTACTGACAATTTCCATGGTGGTTTCATCTGGCACAAGGTTTCCAGCACTAGAGTAGGAGGCGATTTTTTTAGACAGTGCAGAGTCTTTATCTAAGGCGCGGAAAATATCTCCACTGGAGACATGAAAAAATCCAGGGAGGTGACCCACGGTTTCACCTTGGGTGCCTTTACCTGCTCCTGGTGCACCAATTAAGAGAATAGCTGATTTTAAAGATGATTGAATCACGTGGCGGTCAATTTAGAAGAACGGGGGAATAAAGGGCAAGATTATTCTGTTACCCTCTCAGATAGATCATCAAGAGTTGCTGCTGCTTCTATTGGCGGAAAAAGGTCTTCCCAAACATGGAGCTTAGTAGAGTCTTCTAATCCTCCTAGATCTTTAATAAGTCTGAGGCACTCCTGATGGATTTCAGTATAATTGGGAGCTGCGAATGGCTTCTTCCTTGTTCCTGGAAAGACGAGGTAGGTCACATTCACATCACTGACTGCACGGTAATACGGGCTTGCTTTTGGGTTAACTTGGCGCGCAATTCGTAATGAGGCTTCTCCCACTTTATAATCGGGGCCTGCATCTCCAACAATTGCTGGATATATTTTATCTTTATGAAAGACGATGGCGTAATCTCCTACGTTTGGTGAGTAGGGATCCTTAGAAACTATTACAGGCACAGGTAAGACGATGAAGGGATCATATTCCGCAATGAGGAAAGAGCGACTTTCCATTTCACGGATTCCAGTTTGTAACATCTTAATACGCCCCTTTAGCCAGCTGGTTCGGTCTCTTGATGTATTGAGTGATGCTAGCTCAGATTCTGCACTTAGAATGCGTTGGCGGTATCCTGCAACCAATGGGTTTGGGGTTTCAGTCTGTTTCTCCCAGCTATAACTCGTCGTGGGTTGATAGTGTGTGGAGGTAACGATTTCTTCTGGCATTTGTGGCAAGCGGTCGCCATCAGAACCATCTGCGACCACATCCATGTCTGCCTGAAGAATGACCGCTCTGCGCTTGCTGACAGGGTGCTGAACGTTCAGGAAGGTCTGGCAATCGTAATAATTATGCTTCGTTAAAAGCTTCAATAGGTGGTGAGCATTATTAACTGTTTTTTGTTTTTTCAGTCGATACAGCTTTTGCCAGTAGGGGTGAATCGCTGCATTTTCAAGGAGGAGCGGCAAGTGTCTTAGTTGCTTAGGAAGATTAGGTGTTCCTTTCTTTATTTCTTCCAGCGTAAGCGCGGGCTTAGGTTCGTGGATCGATAATTTATAAGCTGCCTCGTAGCTATTCTTATTAGTGCGCTCTTCTGAGGCGAGTGAGCCCGCTTGGAAATCCACTTCGCTTGAGAAGGCAAATTCTTTTGAAAGAGTACGAATCGCAGTTATTTTTTCTCCGTATGGTTGGGCAGGGGAGACCTGAATAGGTGTTAATTCTTTGGCTGGTAATGAACCCTGCTTTATTTTTTCTTGGATTCTCTCAATAGGAGAAGGCTTAGCCTCCACATGAGGTTGGCTTATAAATTCAGTACTATCACTATTTGGTGAAGCGGTAAGAATATCCTTAGGCTTTGATTTGAAATAGAGAAAGCTGACCGTAAAAAAGAGAAGAGAAGTTAGAATGACCCCAAAGAGAAAAGAGGGAAATCCATTGCCTCGTTTATTAACTACTTTTTGAGATTCATCCATGATTTCTAATCTTCTATGCGTCGGCTACGATTACTGTTAAAGAGCCGTATGGCGCATATGGGAAGGGCTGTAACTACTGCTGCAAAAGCTGCGACCTTCCACCCAGGGTAAAGGCGTGCTTTATTCTGGAAGAGGGCATTTAGAGCTTCAGTTACCACTTTTTTAGAAGTTACATAGAGGTATTCATATCCCTGCGCTTCAAATTCACGACCATCTCTCGCGGCTACTTCTCCAAATTCAGTATGGATGGGACCAGGGCAAACGGTAAGAACTGGAATGTTATCTTCCTGTAATTCAGCTCTTAAGGCTTCCCCAAAGCTTGTCACATAGGCTTTAGTGGCAGCATAAACAGCAAAGTCTGCAATTGGTAAAATACTTGCTAAGGAGCTAATATTTAATATGGCTCCGTTACCTCTAGCTTTCATTTCAGGGAGTAAGCTGTATGATAAATGCGTAAGTGCTGCCATATTAACTTCCATCATTGAGTGAATTTTTTCCCATTTTGAGGAGGTAAATTCACCGTAGTCTCCCAAACCTGCATTATTGATGAGAAGAGTGGGGGAGATACGATGCTCTTTAAGATAACTTATAAGAGATTCACGCTCCTCTTCTATTGATAGGTCTGAAACGATGGGTGTTATTTTAATGCTAGGATGTTCAGAGATGATTTCATCTCTAGCCTTGGCTAAGCGGTCTTGTCTGCGAGCAACAAGAATAAGGTGCTGTGTAACTGGCGCAAGCTGATTAGCGAACTCGCGACCCAGTCCTGAAGATGCACCTGTGATTAAAGCGCAATCAAGGTAGCTTGGTACATCAGGGGACATGGATATTTTATTTAGCTTATCGCTTGTTTATCAGCTTCTTTCTTAAGCGTATTAGCATCTACTACGCGGAGAGGGATACGTGTCATTAGCTCCTCATCTACGGAGACATCTACAAAATAAACACCTTCTTTATCAAACTTTAGACCCTGTAAGTTAAGGACGAGATTTCTAGAGAGGAAGGAAATACTTTCTGGCAGTTCAACTGGAAAGTCAGCTTTAAGAGGCATTTTAGGGTCAATTTTATTCCCATCTTCATCGATGAAGTTAATTGCCATTTTATGTGATCCTGAGTCCTCAGGTGTTACACAGATGCGAAGTGCAAGGCAGCAGTGTGGATGTACTACAGGGAATGTCTGAGTAGCGAGAGTCTCAAAGGTTCCAGAGATAACCATTTTACCATTATAATCTGCCGCGTGGTCACAGAGAGTTGCGATTTGAATATCCATAATAATATATATTTAGTGTTTAGGTCTTAGGTCTTGGCTTTTAGGAAGCGAAGCTTTTTATTAAAATTTTTAAGGGGATTTAATCCTCGTCCACTTCGATTGCCTTTAACGCTTTTGAGGACGCATCTTCGATCGCCATTTCCTTGATCTCCGTAACGGGAGTCGTTCTCATATAGGAAATAAGACTACCGGAGATGTTAGATAAGAATGAGCGGATAATTGGAGCCGCTTTATGCCCCCCTGAGACGGATTGTCCTTTACTCCCCTCATAGAGAACAGCGTAAGCAAAACGTGGTTTATTATAAGGGAAAAATCCTGCAAACCACGCTAGCTCTTTTCCTTGAACCCACTGTGCGGTTCCTGTTTTTCCTGCCATGGTTGTAAAGCCGACACTTCCTCGCTTCCCTGTCCCGTAGCTAGTATTTACTACCTGATACATACCTGAAGCAACGTTCTTGATTGCGGACTCCGAAAACGAAAGCTGGTTCCTTACCTCATATGGTGGTGCATCAATAACGCTCCCGTTATATTTTTGGACTTGCTTAATGAGGCGCAGTCTAGGGAGGACTTTGCCATTCGCTATCGCGGCCATGCCTTGCGCTACTTGGAGTGGTGAGGCGGCCATTGATCCTTGTCCGATGGAGAGGTTGGCGGTGTCTCCGTCTACAATTGGTCTGCCGTAGGTTTTCATCATATACTCGTTTGTAGGAACTAGACCAGAAGTCTCATTAAAGAGTGGCAACCCTGTTTTTGATCCAAATCCACACTGCCTAGCAGCTGAGAGAAACGATTCAGGCCCAGCCTTTAAACCTACTTGGTAAAACCATACGTTATTTGATCGAGCGAGCGCTTTTCTCACATTAATATATCCATCTGGAGTGCTGCTATGGTTATGAAATTTCTTACTACCGATCTTCCAATAGGCAGGGCAGTTAATAGTTGTATTTGGGTAGACAACCTTGTCGGTAAGGGCGGCTGCCGCAACAATCGCTTTAAAGGTGGAAGCAGGGGGGTAGCGTGCTTGGAAGGCACGGGCAAACATTGGTGACCTCTCGTCATCTCTAAGCTCACTGTAAGCTTTTTGAGAAATTCTCGGAACCCAAACATTCAAGTCAAAATTTGGATAGGACGCAAGAGTGAGGACCTCTCCTGTGATAGCATCCAATAGGACGAGCGCCCCCTTCCTACTATATCGAGATAAAGTGACTTCTGCTTTTTTTTGCCAATCTGCATTGAGTGAGAGGACGAGTGAGTTTCCTACCTCAGGACGTGAGATATATTCATCTAGAATGCGTGAGCCGTCAGAATCCACAACGATTCTTCTTTTGCCCGCTTCTCCTTTAAGCTCTTCATTATAAAGGTTTTCTAGCCCCTCAGCGCCATAAGTAGTTTCCCACAATGAATCACCATAATTAATAGATCCCTCTGGTAGTTTCCCTTCTGAACGAACATATCCTACGATGTGGCACGCAGATCGTTGACGAGGGTAGTTTCTCATATAAAAGGGGTGGAAAATAAGCCCAGATTGGAGGCTCTTAGTTAACCTCTCTACAGACTTAGATTCAAAGATTACAGGGAATTGTAAGGGTAACCATCTCCGGAATTTGTAGTGAGTTAAAATTTTCTGGTCTGAAATATTCCATTCCCTATCAGCTAGGTCTTCAACCTGTTCTATGCGCTTACGTGTCCACGCCAGTAATTGCTCATCCTTAGGTTTCTCAAACTCTGGGTATTGGATCGCTAAATGGTATACGACACGGTTATTGGCAAAAACGCGTCCATGGCGATCCATAATGAGACCACGGGGAGCGGGAACGGTAAGGGTCATCGTTCGCGCATCTTTTCTCGTATTAATAGTTGCCTCAGAGGCGTCTCTTATTTCACTAGGCTGATTCTTAATTTCAGGGTCAGGGATGGGCGGTGGGACTATTTCTAGTTCAGGTGGAACTTCTCCGATTAATGAAGGAGAGGTGTTTGTTGTAGCTGTCTCATTCTCTTGTGCGAAAAGAGTAAAAACAGAAAACGTAGCAATGAGAAAGTAATGGATTGGGGTATGGATCCTCATGGAGAATAGATTGTAATATTTAAGCGAGGCCTAGTCGCATGATATTAGAAGGACTCTTACCCCCGATTGTGAAGTTTCCAACAATAAAAATTACCAATTCCATTCTGTAGGATCTTTCCCACCAAAGCTATTCATAATTTCTGTGGGAATAAAGATGGAATCAAAACCGTTCGAACTGTCAGGAATCAGAGAGAATGTGATAGTATCACTTTTTACTCCAGAGTTAGATTGCACCGAGACATTAGCTTTAATCGTAATGTCACCATCAGTATTAGGATAGACTTCTAATTTCCCCGGAAATTGATGGTTGGCAAATGTTTTTCCAGCATTATCCTTACCTTTCATAGGTTTAAATTCACTATGGAAGTCTAAATGCTCTTTAGGAAGAGGCTCACTTCGGTCAGTATTAGAAGTAGTTACCGTTACACGGTTCACCCAGAGTTTTTCGTGCACACCTTCTTCTCCCTCAGCTTCTACTCGCCAGATAAACGGACCGTCTGTTTTCCCAGCTCCAATTCCAACAACCATCGCTGATAAGCTTCCGTAGGTTGCGCCTCCCATCGGTTTAAGAGCTATTCGCACATCTGCACCGTTGATACTAGAGGACTCACTAGTAGCTTTGTAAGTGTTTTCTTTCATGTAAACTCCCATGCAACTTGGAAGTAAAGGGAAGATAGTAGCGATAAGAAGAAGCGCAAGGCGTGACATACTTACTGTTATTTCATATTTAGAATCGTAATGATAGGGTAAAGTTCATCTATTATTTTGCTAAATACGATTAGTGTGTAAGATAGAGTGATGAGAATTGGAGTAATCGGCGCGACGGGCTTTATAGGCAGTGAATTCTGCCAATTAGCTATCGGGGAAGGGCATGACGTGGTGGGCTTTAGTAGAAAGGAAAAGCCCGATGAAAATCATATGGCTTGGCGTCTGTTTAATGAATCACTAGATTTTTCAGGATTAGATGCGATTGTAAACTATGCTGGTGAGTCTGTGGCTCAGCGCTGGACAGAGAAAAAGAAGCAATTATTTCATAGGAGCAGGGTGGGCGTTACTAAAAAGATAGTGATCGGGATTTCATCTCTTCCCGAAAGTGAGCGCCCCCAAGTTCTCATGAATGCTTCCGCGGTAGGATATTATGGTGATGCTGGAGAGAAAAAGTTAGATGAGTCTAGCCCAAAAGGGAGTGGTTACCTTGCAGATCTTTGTTTAGAGTGGGAAGAGGCAGCACTGGAGGCGGAAACACTTGGTGTTCGCGTGATGATTGGTCGTATAGGGATTGTGCTTGGAAAGAATGGGGCTGCTTGGGAGCAAATGCGAAAAGCCTTTCTCCTTGGTGCGGGCGGTCCGTTAGGCTCAGGAAGCCAATGGATGCCTTGGGTGAATATCGCTGATGTTGCAGGGGCGAGCCTCTTCTCAATAGAGAGTGCGTCTTTAAGTGGAGTCGTAAATTTAGTTTCACCAACGCCGCTAAAAAATAAGGAATTTACTAAAGTCTTAGCTAGGCATCTTCGTCGCCCAGCTTTTATTCCTGCCCCAGAGTTCGCCTTGAGATTGGTGTTTGGGGAGTTTGGGAAGCACCTTCTCGATAGCTACCGAGTCTATCCAAAAGCATTAATGGACGCTGGATATAACTTTCAATCAGCACAATTAGTAGAGTGTTTAGAGCAGCTTGATGGTTAGACGCTTTAATGGCTCAAATGGCTTTCGTCTCGATCACGTTTTTTTAAGAAGATCGAGTGATAAACATCTTTGAAATTTAGACTTTTTATTAAAACGGCACTACCTTAATAGTCTGATATGACCGTTCTTCTGATCGCTCTTGGTTCAGCTGTATTCTACCTCATTGCGTATAATACCTATGGGAAATGGCTGGGTAGTAAGCTTTTTAAGCTTAGTGCTTCAGCGGTGACTCCTGCGGTGGAGTTAGAGGACGGAAATGATTTCGTGCCGACCTCTAAGGGGGTGATCTTTGGTCACCACTTCACTTCAATTGCAGGGACAGGACCTATTGTTGGTCCTGCTTTGGCGGTGATTTGGGGATGGGTTCCCGCATTACTATGGGTGATTTTCGGCTCTATTTTTATCGGTGCGGTGCATGACTTCGGGTCATTAGTGGTGTCTCTGAGGAATAAGGGGCAAACAGTAGGCGACATTGCGGGGAAGGTGCTTTCGCCTCGAGCGCGAATCTTATTTCTTATGATTCTTTTTCTCGCGCTGACGATCGTACTTGCAATCTTTGGTCTCGTGATCGCGGCGGTCTTTAAGATGTATCCCTCAGCTATTTTGCCTTGTATTTTACAAATCCCTATCGCGATCGCCATCGGGACGTTTTTGCATAAAAAGAAGGCAGCGTTACTTCTGCCTTCTCTCATCACTCTAGGCATTATGTATCTCACCGTTGCTTTTGGTGACGCGGGGGTGCTGGGGCAGATGAATACTTTTCTTGCGGAGCTACCTATTATTTACTGGGTAATCTTACTGCTTATTTATTCCTACGTTGCATCAGTGCTTCCTGTGTGGTTGCTCCTCCAACCTAGAGATTATATTAACTCTTTACAGCTTTTGACGTCACTAGGGATGATTTTCTGTGGATTGATCGTAGCTTCTTTCTTTGGTCTTGAACAAGGTGGCGAGAGGCAATCATTAGAGATTATCGCACCAGCCTTTAGGCTAAACCCAGAGGGGGCCCCTCCAATTTTTCCGTTTTTGTTCATTACAATTGCTTGTGGTGCAATTTCTGGGTTTCATTGCCTAGTTTCTTCTGGAACATCATCTAAACAAATCCGCTGTGAGACAGATGCGCGCGCGGTAGGTTATGGCTCTATGTTAACAGAGGGCTTTTTGGCAGTTGTCGTCATTTTGGCGTGTGTGGCAGGTCTCGGTATGGGCGTCAAAGGTGACTCTGGACTTTTAGTGGGTGAAGCGGCTTATCTTGATCGTTACGCCTCATGGGGGGCGGCTCAAGGGTTAGGGGCAAAAGTAGGTGCGTTTGTCGATGGCGCGGCGAATTTCCTCAAGGCTCTAGGTATTTCTCCAGAATTTGCGGTTGCCGCGATGGGGGTATTTGTGGCTTCCTTTGCTGCCACGACTCTAGATACGGCGTGCCGTTTACAGCGTTATGTGACGCAAGAATTAGCTTCACAGTTGAAAATTAAGCCTCTCACGAAGAAGCATGGAGCTACTATTTTCGCGGTCTTGATAGCAGCACTTATCGCGGCACCGCCCACACCAGGGACGGAGTGGACGTTAGAGAACCTAGGCAAAGGAGGTCTTTTGCTTTGGCCGCTTTTTGGTGCGACAAATCAACTTCTTGCTGGGCTCGCTTTTCTAGTAATTATATTCTGGCTCAAACAAAGTAACGCCCCAACGTGGTTTCTTATTCCTTCAGCAATTCTCATGCTGATACTACCTGGTTATGCTATGTGTCTACAGTTGTTTTCTGGCGAAGCAGCGTGGCTTACAGGGGAAAACCCTAATTACTTACTAGGTATTTTTGGTGTGCTAACGATGTTGCTAGAAATCTGGATTATAAGAGAGGCTGTTAAGGCTTGGAGGAAGGCATGACACATACAAATCAGATTTCTTATCTTTTTTAGGTGAAATTATTATTCTTTGTATTTGGACACGTGAAGAGGCTTTTACACAGGTTATTCACATTGAAATAACAGGTTACCACTATTGACCTAAATTGAAAATTTCAGGCATTCTTTATTTTAGAAAATGGAAGATCAGAAATTACAAGGAAATCAGTCTGAAACGATTGTAAATCTACAAAGCGCCAAGCAAAAATTCTCTAAGGATGACGTTCCCGATGCCTTGAAGCGTGCGCTCCCTCATGCGGTTGATGTGGAAAAGCGCCTTCTCTCTTCTATGATCCAAGATCCTAATGAATATCTAGGTCGAGCCGCGGAAATGCACCTTGGAAAAGACCATTTTTATAAGATCTCTCATGCTCAGATATTTGAAATTATTACAGATATGCAGGATAAGGGAGAAGCTATTGATATCATGCTTCTTACTGAGAAACTACGCTCTAAAGACGTATTAGATAATATTGGAGGGGTGGCAGAACTTACCGATATTGCGACATGTGAGACTCTCCATGCGAATTTCAATGCCTACTTAGATTTAGTAAAGGATAAGGCGGTTCTTCGCAGAGTTATTCACACTTGCTCCAGATCTTCTACAGATGCTTATACTGACCCTGAAGATGTTAGTGCTTTCCTTGATCAGTTTGAGCAAGCGGTCTTCGAAATTAAGGAATCTGATGAGGAAGTCAGTAAAGATTCCATGGCTAAAGACTATCTGACGGACATTTATGACCAGATTGAGGCATATGCATGTGGAGAGCAGGATAAAATGGAAGGTCTAGATACCGGTTACAATAAGCTGAATATGCTTTGTAACGGACTTAAGGGAGGAGAGATGTTTATCATTGCCGCTCGTCCTTCCATGGGAAAAACCTCGTTCATGATGAATATTGTGGAACATGTTGCTGTGACCAATAAGCACTCAACGCTGGTTTTCTCATGTGAGATGCCTTCTAAATCACTGGTGCAGCGCCTTCTCTTTACGCGCTCAGGAATTCCGATGAATCGTATGCGTCCAGGGCTGAGCATGAATAAGCAAGAAATACTGGACCTAAGAAAGGCAGTATCGGAAATTAAAGAGGCAGAGTTACACTTGGATGATACGCCTTCTCTAACAATTGGAGACCTCAGAGCCAAAGCGCGCCGCATGAAAAGAGAAAAGGGGATAGAGATTATAGCGGTGGATTACCTCCAACTGATGCGCTCAAACTCAAAGCAAGCAGCGTCCTCACGTGAACGTGAAATCGCAGAAATTTCAGCAGGGCTTAAGGCAGTAGCAAAGGAGCTAGATGTCCCAATTATCGTTCTCGCTCAATTAAACCGTGGTCCCGAAAACCGTGGTGGGTTACCTAGAATGTCAGACTTACGGGAATCAGGATCGATAGAGCAAGATGCCGATATGGTGGGGCTACTTTACCGTAAGGCCTATTATAAAGAAGGTGATGAAAAGCAGGAAGATGATGGAGATTCAGTACTTGTTTTGGCAAAAAATAGAAATGGAGCCACCGAGAATGTTTATTTAACCTTTAAGAAAGAGCTCATGAAGTTCGTGCACCGCGAGCGTAATGATGACGAAGAGGAGTAGGCGCTAACTTAGCCTCTTCACCCAACAAAAAAGACCTCTCGGTAAGAGAAGTCTTTTTGAATCTAGGGTTGTATTTTGAATTACTTTTCTTTTTTGAGGGTAACAAATATTGGGGTTTGATACGCGTTGAAAGGCAAATACGAGACCAAGTAATATAGAAATCCCGCCAATAATGAGCGCTCCAATTGGTCCAATTAAGTCTAGAATCCATGTGAGCACACGGATGACGAGTCTGATTATTCCTGCGCGACGGCTTCTGCGACCATCAATTTCATTACCTTCCTCTAATCCTACTGCCATGGCATAGAGGAAATATGTTAACTGAAGATCTCTATACTGGATTTTTTCCAGAAGCTAAAAAATGAGCGGTGGTGACCAGTCACGCTACTCATCCAGTCGCGAGGGTGCTCGTTTCCTCGGTAGCTTGTGTTGAGGGGGTGCTCTTTATAATGAATGCTTGATTCTTGCAATTGATAGTCGGAGAGGAGCTCGTCAAAACTACCAATGTAGAGCTGAATTCCTGCAATATTTTTGGATAGATCGATCATGAATTGAAGGCATTTTTCTGAGACGGGATACTTCTTAAATATTTCTGGCTCTAAGAGTAAAATACGATTCGTTTCTTGTTCTGGTGTGCTTTGTCCCCAGAGAGGATCGAGGTTGTAGTAATTGTAAAGGTAAGTGAGGTTTTTTGGGTTGATGGCTAGTGTCTTATTACTTGCTCCAGAGGTAAGCTTTTCTAAGGTGGGTTTTAGATCATAGCCGAGGTTTGGGAGCTGTGTTGCTTCTAGTTCGGCAGGCCTGGTGATCTCAGTCAGCTCACTGTAGGGAATGTCAAGGTAGCTGCCTTTTTGCCTGGTGTGGGTGTATTTGTTAATATTTTCTTGGTTTGCAAAGTAGGTTTTGTGGCTGTTAGTGCCGGCGACCCATTGCCAACTGAGGGCATTGCTCGCCCAGTCACCATCGAGGAGGTGATAATACATCCAACGCGCGGGCTGTAACCAGTGATTCTTACCCACATGGCACGCCATCATCGCCACATACATACGCACGTGATTATGGATATACCCCGTATCGTAAAGTTCTATAATGGCGGTATCAATCGCATCGATCCCCGTAGTGCCTTCTATGATAGAGGTGCTGAGTTCAGAGTGGAGGGCATTGGCTTGAGGCTGGCGGAGGTCAGTATTGATGGCGTCTTTTTTCTCTATCCAGATTTGCTGCCAATAGTCGCGCCAGGCGAGTTCTTGCACAAATTTTTCTATAGTAGAAGGGGAGTATCCCATCTGGCTGGCGTGCTCAAATACTTGCTTTGTAGAGATCACCCCTCGCGAGATATAAGGTGATAGGTAAGAGATATCTCCATCAATGAAATTACGATTTCTACCGTAGCTGGAAGGCTTGATTGCTTCTATGCGTTGCAAAATAGAGGCGTAGTCAGTGGGGAATTCTAGAGGTGAAATCATAGTATTATTTTGGCATCCACTAAGTTCTGAAACATTAGGATATTAGACTCATGAAGTGTTTTTGAGGCATTGACTTGGAAGCAAAAAATTTCGTGATCACCGCCTGTTTCAAACCGATCAATGAGCTCAAGTTCTAGATAAGCGCAGGCATTATTCAGGACTTGATGTTCCTTCCACGTGATGAGGAGATCTTTCTTCTTTAGCCAACTGTGCTTATCCACATTCCTGCCAGATTGTTTGCCGAGCTTTCGCACCAATGATGCATTTTCATTGCTGAGAAGTTGAAGCGCGCAGTTAGCATTTTTAGTGAGGATATCGTGAGTTCTTGTTCCGTAATAAACCGCAATCATATATTGCTTTGGCTTCATGCTGATGGCGGTCACATAGGTGCAGATATTCATATTCGTCACACCATCAAGACAGGTGGAGAGGCTATACACTGGAGAATCAATAATGTTCCAAGGTCGACGCATTTAAGAGGATTTCTTTTGAAGGCATAGGGTATCAAACCTTTATACTTTAAGGGTAATACAGCTTCACTTTTAATCAACTAAAACAGAATCGCCACTATAAAACGAGTGGTGTAGTACCTAGAATATATCTTCAAATACTCCAGCCCCGATAAGTCTTGCCCCATCGTAAAAGGCACAAATTTGACCAGGAGTAAGGGCGCGTTGCACTTGCTGGAATGTAACCTGAACTTTATCTTTATCCAATGGGGTGATTTTAGCTGGTTCAGCTTGAGAGCGATAACGAGGTTGGACTAGGCATCGGAATGGTTGAGAAAAGTCCGCACCTAGTGAGGAGAGCGAGCCTACATGGCAAACTGTGGAATAGAGACCTGAGGTATCTAGTTGGTCATATCCGACGATAAGCTGGTTCGTTTTATCATCCTTTCCTACCACTACGTAAGCGACGCCCGTCTTAGGTGATGCCACTCCATGTCCCTTTCTTTGCCCTAAGGTGTGAAGATGTAACCCACGGTGTGTCCCGACTACTTTTCCCTCCGTAGTGATGATCTCTCCTGGATTATCTGGAACGTAATGGGTGAGAAAATCGCTCATTTTCACATTCCCAATGAAACAGATTCCTTGGCTATCCTTTTTTTGAGCGGTAGGGAGTCCAAATGCTTCAGAGCGTGCACGAACTTCTGTTTTAAGCATTTCTCCTACTGGGAAGCGGGCGCGCTCTATCTGATCTTGGCGCATCATGGATAGAAAATAGGATTGGTCTTTGTTTGGATCTGAGCCACGCCAAAGCTGTGCAAGATTGCCGTCCTCTCCGCCACGTCGCCGTGCGTAATGCCCTGTTCCTACTGCCTCAAAACCCTGAGAGAGGGCATACTCTAGAAATACCCCAAACTTCATTTCTCTATTACAAAAGACATCTGGGTTCGGGGTTATACCATCGCGATACCCAGCTAAGAGATAGTCCACGATTCGTTCCTTGTAGTGGTCTATGAGGTCGACCACACGGAATTCTATTCCTAGGTGCTTAGCAACGGCATGCGCGTCATCTAAGTCTTCTTCCCACGGGCAATCACCAGGGATATCCTCAGTATTGATCCAGTTTTTCATGTATCCACCTACTACTTCATGCCCTTGCTCTAAGAGAAGGGCGGCAGCTAAGCTGGAGTCTACTCCACCAGAAAGTCCTACGAGAATTTTTGCCATATTGTTTGCGAAAGTTTCTCTATTAGCATAGTTGGGTCAATACGTAATGTCAGAAGAGCAAAAAACGATCACAAACCGAGACCCAAAAGCGGGCTGCATTATCATGATAGTGGCTGCCGTCATTTTTACGGGGCTTATCATTTATACTATTACACTACCCTTTAAGCAATCGGGACTCATGACTGATTTCACACAAGATGAGCCATCGCAGCTTCTTATAATTAATGAGGTGGAGCCGCCTTCAGCTCGTTTTTTGGAGCGGTTAAAAAGTGTATCTGAATCGGAAGGAGCCTCCTATGTCAACCTAGGTTTAACAAAGGATGAAATGAATTCCGCTATTCACCACTACGATGAGTTTGAAGAACTTCAAGGGGCGATGGAGGTAAAAGCTATAACTGCTGAAGAAATTCTCTTTAACATTTCTTTTCCTCTAAGAGGGCGACCCTTTTCTGAAGAGGTGCCCTATTTAAATGGTGTTATGCATGCCGTCCCTGAAATTCAAAATGGGGAAGTAGTTTTAAATGTAAGTAAGATAGAGCCTGCTGCAGGAGAAGTGCCAGAAGGGTTTCTTAAGCACTTTCAGCCCTACCAAATCATGGCTAAGTATATTGGGCATGAGCATATCGGACGCGCCATGTTTGCTTGTGAAGAAATCAAACTGGAAGAAGGTAAGGTGAATCTCAAATTCAATACGGAAAAGTATGCAGACCCTAAGGCGATAGAAACCAAAAAATCTGATCTAAAGAGGAAGCAGAAACGCTCTACGATGATGACCATCTTTTCGTTCATTCTTGTAGGAGGGCTCTTTTTCTTTCTTATACAACGTAGGAATAAAGCCTCCGCGAGCGCGTATCGAGACGCCGAATAAAAAGCCTTTATGCTCCGCTTATATTGTGAAAAGTTAAACTCTCATGGAAAACACCTCTCATCAACCACCTCCGCCAGTTTCAAAGAAGAAGAAAAACTACTGGTGGATATTGTGGGTTGCTCTCGGGCTTATCGTTTTGTTTTTAGTAGGTAATGCGATTTATCTCATGTCTTCAGAAGGAATCCTAGGAGCCAAAGGTGCTTTTGGTAAAAGGGAAAGTGATTTTAAAGAACGGGTATGGTCAATGGACGAGGGAGCCACTGGCAAACTAGCTATTGTCATGGTGGAAGGCGTGATTACGGGACAGCATAAGGCATATAGGGATTCGATGGCGGACGTTACCATCAATAAGATTAAGCAAGCCACGGAGGATGAAAGCGTGAAGGGATTACTCCTTTATTTGAACACACCAGGTGGAGAGGTGACCGCATCGGATAAGATATATCATGCGGCTAAGCAGTTCGCAGAGACTGATCGCCCGATTGTGGCATATATGGATACCGTCGCGGCATCTGGCGGGTATTACATCGCTTGTTCAGCAGATGAAATCATAGCGACGGAGACGACGATTACGGGCAGCATTGGAGTGATTTTGGGCGGAGTGAATGGTAAAGAGATGCTTGATAAGATAGGGCTCAAAAATCAGACTTTTAAATCAGGTCCCTTCAAAGACAGTCTTAGCATGACACGTGATATGCGTGAAGATGAGAAGGTATATATTCAGGCGCTGGTAGACGGGATGTACGAAAAATTTGCGGGTATTGTTGCTGAGGCGCGGGGGATCTCACTTGAAAAACTTCGAGACGGCATCGCAGATGGAAGAATCTTCCCGGGTATTAAAGCGAAGGAAGTAGGACTGGTCGATGAAACGGGATACGAGGAGGAGGCAATCGCGGCTCTCAAAACACGAGCAGGTTTAGACAAAGCTAAAGTAATTCAGTATACTAAAGAAGCTGGACTAGGCGATATCATCAGTGTCTTGGGAATAAAGGCTCAGCAGGAAAGCAAGATGGAGGTTGACTGGGGACAAGGGAAATTCACCTCAAATCTGAAGCCTTTCGTTCCATATATGGTGCTCGAGGGGTATTGAGTTTACTGTGTTGGCCGTAAATTGGCTAAAACGTGATTTACTCTAGGAACTTTTCTGTCATAGATTTTACTATGCCACGGACGAGTAAGATAGAGCGCCAGACTTTAGAGACACAAATTTCCTTAAGTCTTAATTTAGACGGAGTAGGCAAAGCTGAGGTTGATACTGGAATTGGCTTTTTTGATCACATGCTGACTCTTATCGCCAAGCACGCCCTTTTAGACTTAGAGGTAAAAGCAAAGGGAGATTTGGAAGTAGATTTCCACCACACTGTCGAAGATGTGGGGATTTGCTTAGGCTCTGCTCTTTCAGAAGCCTTAGGAGATAAGGTGGGTATCAATCGCTATGGCTTCATGTATCTGCCTATGGATGAGACACTGAGTCGCGCCGTTATTGATCTCAGCAATAGACCGTTCATCGAGTTTCGAGTTTCTTCAAATATGCCAGCCTCAGAGGGTTTTCCTATGAGCCTCGTAGAAGAGTTTTTCAGGGCTATAGCCTTTAATTTACGCTGTAATCTCCACTTAGAGTGTCTTTACGGAAGAGATGGGCATCACATTTCAGAAAGCTTATTTAAAGGGTTTGCACGCGCGTTAAAGATAGCAGCTTCCAACGACCCGCGTCAGACAGGAGTGCCATCTAGTAAAGGTAGTCTTTCATGATTAAAGTAGGCATTATCGATTACGGTGGCGGTAATCTACGTTCTTTAACAAGGGCTGTGGAGTCACTGGGACACGAGGTTAACTTAATCTCCAGCGCCGAGGGCTTTGCGGAAATTACGCATATATTATTCCCTGGTCAGGGCGCGTATGGTGATTGTTTAGCTAAACTGAAGGAAAGAGAGCTTATTTCTCCGCTTATCAATTGGATAAAGGCAGACAAACCATTCTTTGGCATTTGTGTAGGTTACCAACTTTTGTTCGAAGGTAGTGAAGAAGCGGAAGGTGAAAAGGGGCTAAATTTGTTTTCAGGAAAAGTCGTGAAGTTTAAAAGTGCTACCTTAAAAATTCCCCACATGGGGTGGAATTCTCTAATGCTAAACTATACTAGCCATCCTATTTGGAGTGGCTTACCAGAGGAGCCCTTTTTCTATTTCGTGCACTCATATTACCCAGAAGGGGTCAAAGCTGAAGATTCTGCCGCAGTCTGTAATTATGGTAGAGACTTTACCGCCTGTATAATAAGAGGGAACATTTTTGCTACTCAGTTTCACCCTGAAAAGAGTCAAGAGAACGGTATTCAGCTCATTAAGAACTTTTTAAGTTTTTAGTCTGTATTGCGCCACAGGAAAACGGCACCGAAGAGTCTACCTCTTTAAACCAAAAAAGCCTCCGTTAAGGAGGCTTTTCTAGTAAGTAATTTAAACTAAAAGGTTACTTTTTCGGTGCTGCTTTAACTAAGAGAGCACGCTTACCAATACGGTCACGTAGGTAGTTAAGTTTTGCGCGACGAACTTTACCTTCCGTAACTACTTCTACTTTCTGGATACGTGGTGAGTGGTAGGCGAATACACGCTCAACACCTTCACCGTAAGAGATTTTACGAACCGTAAATGATCTATTAACGGATGCTCCACTCATTCCAATAACGAGACCAGCAAAAATCTGCACACGTTCTTTCTCTCCCTCACGCACTAGAGTGTGAACTTTAACAGAATCTCCAACTTTAAAGTCTATAGCTTCTTCTTTAAGTTGCTCTGTTTCGATTTTGTCGATGATATTCATGATTCTGTTATTATGGAAATGGGGCAGTTTCTTATTTAAGAAATGTGTTATTAGCAATAAAAAACTTACCTGATTTTTATTGGCGCAAGGTATCAACTAGAAGGAACGCTTATGAAAAGGCAATAAGATAAGTTGCGAAGGTCATTTTTTCTGACTCAATGTGAATGAGTAAACTTCGCCAAGAACGCCCTCTTATTTATTGCCCATACCTACCCAATGGTTGCCATTCTACTACAGATACTAGCCGTCGTTCACGCATTTGTCGTGATCGTTTTTTCTATTAGGATTCTTCTGCGTGATGATTTCTCGCCAGCGGCTCGGCTTGCATGGATCTTGCTGATGATTTTTATCCCTTATGTGAGTGTGTTCGTCTACTTATTATTTGGTGAAATCAGTTTAGGTAGAACGATTCACAAGAAGCACGATGAAATTTTCGCCAAGCTCCATGAAGTGGTAGGGGACAAGATGGGTAGTTGTGATGAAAACCTAGAGGGAAATGTAGAAACGGAATATCAAACCGCATTCCGCGCGGCATCGGTAGATGGTTTCGGAACAACTTTAGGAAATCATGCCGAACTAGCGCCTGATGCAGAGACGGCACGCTCACGACTACTAGAGGACATTAATAATGCGCAGGAAAGTGTGCAATGCATGTATTACATCTGGCTAGATGATGAAACGGGGACGAACGTAGCAGAAGCTTTGATCAGAGCAGCACAGCGAGGGGTTGCCTGCCACGCGATGGCAGATGGTTTAGGTTCGCGAAAATTTATTCGTTCTAAGTGGTGGAAGGCGATGGATAAAGCGGGAGTGAAGCTCTGCGTCGCTCTACCGCTGAAGTGGGTGATTAATACGATCTTATTTAGCCGTATAGACTTACGGAATCACCGAAAAATTGCGGTGGTTGATAGCCGGATTACGTGGTGCGGAAGCCAGAACTGTGCTGATAAAGAGTTTACCGTAAAAGCGAAATATGCCCCGTGGATAGATATTATGCTCCGCTTCCAAGGTCCCGTAGTTAGCCAGTGTCAGCTTCTCTTTGCTGCAGACTGGGAGCTTAATAGCGGCGAAGAAATACTCGACTCACTAAAGCTGAAGTCACCATCAATGAAAGGCGGTTTTCCTGCTCAGCTGTTCGCTGACGGACCTACAGACCGTCAAGGAGCGACTCCTCAGTTGTTTTCCACTCTACTTACGCTTACTAAAAAAGAAGTGGTCATCTCTACCCCTTATTTTGTGCCAGACGCTACTGTAATGGATGCGATTTGTGCGGCCGCTATGCGTGGTGTAGATGTTAAATTGATCGTGCCTAAGCGTAATGACTCTTGGATTGTAGCAGCGGTGAGCCATAGCTATTATCAAGAATTATTAGAGCACGGCGTTAAAATTTATGAATTTCGCGATGGCCTCCTTCATTCCAAGACTCTGACCATAGATGGAGCTCTTTCTATGGTTGGCTCTACAAACGTTGATATTCGTAGTTTCGACCTTAACTATGAGAATGATATCCTCCTCCGTGATGATGCTATGACGGAAAGCATTCGCAAACGCCAGCAAGATTACATTGATCAATCCGATGAAATCACTATTGAGCAGGTTAATGAGTGGAGCTACCCGCGCCGCATCTGGAATAATGTCGTGGCGACTGTAGGGCCTATATTGTGATACCCTTTTACGTTGAAATATGCGATTTTACTTTTTTAAATATGTTGCTTACTTTTTTCAATTTCATTTATCGTTTGGGCTGCTTTCGATTTGGCATCTTACTTCAAAGGCTATCAGATGACGAAGTTCGAAGCCATTATTGCACATGGGTTTGCAGGTATTTACTTTTTATATCACGCAATAAAATACAAGAAAACCGATAAGAGTTGAGATCATGGGGTTATTTTTTTATATGTCTGCGCCTTTGCGTGAGTTTATATGAGTAAGCATCCGCTAATTCTTACCCTTACTCTTAGGTGTTAAAGCACGATCTAAAAAGGAAAACTTCTTCGTTTTATAGGACTCTTTAAAAGATGGGTAGGAGGTGAGAAACTGGTTCTCATCTATGAGGTTTACGTAAAAGTATTGCGTGTCCGCAGGAAGCTCTATGCTCGCCTTTTGGTTCTTTAGCTCCATCGGGGCGGGGAACCATTCTTGATAGCCTTTTTCACTTTTCTGGGTCGTGTAGATGAGATCTGCTCTTACGACCTTAGCTCCGTTTTCCTTAAAGGTGACTTTGAGTAGATTATCTTTTATGCGATGAGCGACTTCTGTGGGAATCTTTTCCTTGTTTGGTAAGTTTCCATTGTAGTGAGGAGAGTAGTAGGGATAACTGGCTTTCATCTCTGTGAGCTGCGCAGTCAGCTTTTCGTCCATCAGCTTCACCTTGTCTGGCATGGAGTCCGCTAGATTTTTCGATTCTTCAATGTCTAAGCGTTTCCGTTCACCCGATTTTTGGGTGTAAAGTTGGTAAAGCTCGAACGGGGCTTTCTTTGGGTTATTTATGTGATTATAGTTTCTGATGAGTTTATAATCTCCTAGGATTAGAGCACTCTCAAAGGCGGTGTGGGGGAAGTGCCACATCATTTCATCTCGCGCTTTTCCTTCCGGGTTTTTGACGAGTTCAGGGTTCTTCGGGTCTCCTTTCAATAAGGGGAAGAGGCTGAATCCGTCTAAGGTCTTTTCTGGCTGTTTAGCTCCTGCCATATCTAATACGGTCGGGTAGATGTCTAAGCCGTTAATGAGCACGTCCGATTCCGTGCCCGCAGGAATGCCCGGCCCCGTGACAATAAATGGCACGCGAATTCCTCCTTCTTTAATAGAGGTTTTTAAAGAAGCTCCTGATGCTAAATTTTATGTGTTACTTAGTGATGCAAAGTTAAAATGATTTCTTAAAGGGAGGACAAATGTCACAGGGCACAGTAGTTTAAAAAAGGCTTTCCATCTAGAAAATCATCCTTTAAGTCCGCAAGCTATGGAAATTTGGAAAGCGCTCATCGTGGGCATCGTGCAAGGCTTGGCTGAGTTTTTACCCATCTCATCGTCTGGGCACATTGTATTGACGCAATTCCTCTTAGGGATCAATCAGTCTGGCATTCTCTTTGAGGTCATTCTCCACGTAGGAACGCTTTTCAGTGTCATTGTTTATTTTTGGAAAAGACTCTGGAATATGACACGCTCCCTCTGGACGCCCTCTATGAAGGAAGAACGAAGCTGGATCTGGATGCTTGCACTAGCGACTGTTCCCGCTGTCATTCTCGTCCTCACCCCATTAAAGGACACCTTTGAAGCGGCTTATGATAACCCTGTCCTCGTTTCAGGGCTTCTTTTAGTGACGGGAGCTTTACTTCTGGCTCCTAAATTTATTAAGGCTAAGAAGAAAGAGCTGACCTGGAAAACAGCTCTTTTCATGGGCATTGGGCAAGCCTTCGCAATTCTCCCAGGTATTTCCAGAAGTGGTTCCACTATTACAGCGGGATTGCTCTCTGGCGTAAACCCTAAGAAAGCCGCGGAGTTTGCTTTTCTTATGTCCGTTCCTGCCATTTTAGGAGCTGTAGTGAAGGAGAGAGATGCCTTCGCGGAAATTTCCGACAGTGTCCTTACTTCCTACGTAGCTGGAGCAGCCGCTGCCTTTGTCAGTGGGATCTTAGCGATTTACCTCGTGATGGATGCTGTAAAACGTGGCAAGCTGGAATACTTCGCCTATTACTGCTTCGCGGCAGGTATTCTTGGTATGTTTTACTTTGGATTCTTCTATAACGCATAATTATGGCTAGACACAGACAGAGCGGAAGAGGTCAATTTTCTGGAGGGCACATCTCAAAACGCATGATGATTCGACTCATTGTTCTTGTGATCGCTGGAATTGTTGGCTGGTTCGGTAAGAATAAAGATGGTTCACATAAGGCAAATCAGGGTTCAAATGTAGAACAGACCGAAAATTTTCAAGTTTTGAGCAATTGTAAGTTAGTCTCCAATAAGTATAATGATGGGGACAGCTTCATGGTTTCTCATGGCGGCAAGCAAACGGAATTTCGCCTCTATTATGCAGACACTCCTGAATCTAAGGATAAGCCGTATGATGACCACCAAAGGCGGGTGCGTGATCAAGGTAAAGATTTAGGAGGACTAAGCTATAAGGAGACTATCAAGTTAGGACAAGAAGCAAGTAGGTTCACACAACAGGTTTTAAAGAAGCCTTTTACGATTTATACCAAGGGCGAGTTGGTGTATGGAGGCCCCCGTCGATATGCCTTCGTGCAAGTTTCCTATGATGGTGGAAGAAAATGGTTGCATGAATTATTAATAGAGAAGGGGCTAGGGCGAATGCACACGAAGGGGATAACCACTCCAGACGGGTTGTCTTACAGTAAACAAAAGGCGCGACTCTTAAAAATGCAAAGGTCCAATAGTTGAGTTTTTAAACCACACTTTTTATCAAGTGTGTGTTTTTCACAAAATAAGGTGGTAATTTAATACGGAATATTGTTCACATCGGACAACTTTTAAAAATCATGGCAAGCCCAAGTAGTAAAAAACGAATCAATACAGGTAGGTATCTATTTGGAGCTTTTCTTTATGCGATACGCATACCTTTGGCTATTTTAACTATAGTTGCTCTTGTGTTTGCTGTAATACATAAAGATGTAGATCATCTTATTCTAGCTGGTATTTTAGTAGCCGTCACGATGTTGACATGCCTAGTTTTCATATGGAAGTCTGCGCATGTCGCATGTAGACTCTGTCGTGCAAATTTTCTGAGAAATCTTAAATGTTCAGTTAAGAGCCACGCACCTAGAATTTTAGGTAGCCACACTTTACCTGTAGCCTTAGCAATTTTAGCACGTAAGGAGCGGATTCGCTGTCCTTATTGTGGTGAAAAACATCCCTATTTCTATAAAGATTAAGGGTATATAATGGTCAGCTTGCGACCTCGATCATTATGGGTGATTTTTACCCATATCGTATTTGCGGGAAACGCTTCAGGGAATATGTCGGCCCACTCTACTAGGATAATCCCATCCTTGTCTAAGTATTCCACCCACCCTATCTCCCAGAGTTCCTGAATCGTTTTCATGCGATAAAAATCAAAATGAAAAACGGGAATATCTTGAGAGACTAATTCATTGACCAAAGTGTAGGTAGGGCTAGTGCATTCTAGATAGCCAAAGCTTTGGCACACTCCTTGGCAAAAATGTGTTTTACCTGCGCCTAAGTCACCTACAAGAGCTATTACACTGCCACTCAGTAACTTTTTCCCGAAAGAGAAGCCGAAATCTAACATTTCTTTCTCTGATTTGATAATGACTTCTTTCATAGTGCTAGCCTTACAAAAGTGAGCTAAATAACATAAGGAAAAAGACTAACTTTTTACTTGCAGATATTTTCTTGTCGTGTTCTTCTCCCCATCCTTTATAACTTAAAGAAAAATTATGTCTTACGCAGTCATCAAAACAGGTGGTAAACAATACCGCGTCCAGAAAGGCGATCAAATCGACGTTGAAAAGCTTGCTCTTGAAGAGGGAGATAAAGCTACTTTTAATGTTCTCATGATTGGTGAGGGTGAAAGCGTCAAGATTGGTGCTCCCATTATTGACGGAGCTGAAGTGACCGCGAAGGTCGTCTCACAATTCCGCGGTGAAAAAGGTGTCGCTTTTAAATTCAAGCGTCGTAAAGGATATCACAAAACAAAAGGTTACAGACGTCACCTTACCAAATTAGAGATTACTTCTATCAAAGGGTAATTTTAATCATTAACTAATATTTTAAGATGGCTCATAAAAAAGGACAAGGCTCAGTAAAGAATGGACGTGACTCTAAAAGTAAAAGACTTGGTGTTAAAAAGTTCGGTGGTGAATCAGTAATTGCTGGCAATATTCTTATCCGTCAGCGTGGTACTAAGTGGCACCCTGGTGCTAATGTGGGCATAGGAAGAGACCACACCTTATTTGCTTTAACAGATGGCAATGTCTTCTTTGATAAAGAAGGAAGACGCATTAACGTTGCCCTTCCTGCTGAAGCTTAATTCAAAGGATTTAATTTATCTTTATGAAAAACCTCCCTTAGTGGAGGTTTTCTTGTTGTTAGGTCTTGATTTATTTATGTGTTTGAGAATTAGAATCGTTTTATAACGTCACCTTTTATTAATTTGATATGAATAAAGCAGAGCAAAAATTTCTTTACGAACTTTTAGAGACGCCGAGTCCTACTGGATTTGAAATGCCTGGACAACGGGTGTGGTCAAATTACCTAAAGCCTTTGGCTGATTCTATAGAATGCGATGCATACGGATCTACTTGGGCGACTCTTAAAGGAAAAACAGATAAAATTGTGATGCTGGCGTCTCATGCAGATGAGATCGGTTACATCGTTAAGCAAATAACGTCTGAAGGATTTCTGCGTCTCGACCGGGTAGGGGGAAGTGATACTGCTACAGCTAGAGGGCGCCGTATCCGTATTCTGGGAACACAAGGTGACGTCACCGGAATAATAGGAAATACCGCGATCCATATTCGTAAAGATCTATCGAATGAGAAAGCTCCTAAAATTCATGAGCTATGGGTGGATGTGGGAGCAAGCTCTGCTAAGGAAGTCGAAAAGCTGGGCATTCGAGTGGGCGTGCCTGCCGTTTATGAGGGTGGACCATTTGAGCTTAGTAATGGAAATATCGTTTCTCGAGCTCTTGATAATAAATTAGGTGGGTATATCTGTGCACAGGTTTTTAAGAAACTCGCAGAAGCGAAGAATAAGCCTGAATTTACGGTTGTTTGCCTAAATGCAGTCCAAGAAGAAATTGGAGGACATGGAGCGAAAATGGCGACGCATCGCCTCATGCCTGACGTCGCCCTCTGCCTAGATGTAACGCATGCCACTGATACGCCAGGCATAGATAAAGCTACTCATGGAGACGTGAAGCTTGGGAAAGGGCCTACTCTTACACACGGCACTTGCAATCACGCTCTTGTCGTGGATCGCCTAGTAAAAGTTTCTGAGCAGAATAAAATTCAATTACAACATGAGTCATCTAGTCGATACTCTGGAACTGACACTGATAGCATCTTTGTGACACGTGAAGGGGTTCCTAGTGCTTTAGTTTCAATCCCACTACGTTGTATGCACTCAGTGGTGGAAACAGCGAATCCTAAAGATATAGATCACACCATTAACTTAATGACTGAGTTTGTGAAGAGTCTTAAGCCAGAGGATACATTTTTCCATCAACTCTAAATGGTGATGGAATTCATTCATAGTATCTTAGAAAGCTTACAAATTAGTGAGCTTGGTGAAGGCCTTATACTAACTATCTTTATTGCAGGGCTTGTTGCGGGCTTTATAGATACTCTCGCTGGTGGAGGGGGGTTAATTACTATCCCCGCTTTGATGCTCACGGGCATGCCCACTATTATGGCTTTAGGAACGAATAAGGTGCAGGCCATAGTTGGAGCTGCGACTTCTAGTTTTACTATGTGGAAAAAAAAGAAGTTCACTTTTAAAGAAGTTTTTCCACTTATGCTAGTAGCATTCATTGGTTCACTGATAGGAACGATTGTTGTCCAGTTTATTGACGCAGACGCTCTTTCAGCGGCTGTTCCCATCGTATTAGTGTGCGTCGTATTCTACGTTTTATTAGCACCAAAGCCTGATGAGAAAGATACTGAACCTAAGCTCAGCGTTAAAAAGTATCGTCTAGGGGTCATTCCAATCATTGGTTTTTATGACGGAATCCTAGGGCCAGGAACTGGATCTCTCCTAGCGGCTTCAGGAGTGTCTTGCAGGGGGCTTGACTGGAGAAGTGCTACAGCGAGAGCGAAAGCAATGAACTTTGCCACAAATCTGGCATCAGTAATCGTTTTCTTAATCTATGGGAAGGTTGTTTGGGGGATAGGACTCATCATGATATTAGGGCAATTCATTGGCGCTAAGGCTGGCGCGCATTGTATCTATATAGTGAACCCTAAGTATATTAGGTGGCTTATTTGTCTCACAAGTGTCAGTATGCTTGCCAAATATGTGATCAGCTTAAGATAGGGAATGAGCCCTGCTCTACCTTAGACTCGCTAGCAAGTGTTCTACTTGCGTTTTAGTGTGAGCGGCGGAGAGAGCCACTCTTAGCCGAGCAGAGCCTCGAGCAACAGTGGGGTAGCGGATTGCAGGGACAAGAAATCCTTGACCTTTTAAATAGGCACTCATTTTTAGTGCCTCTTCATTTCGACCTACAATAATGGGGCAGATTGCGGAGGGAAGGGGTATTCCGTTGATGGCATTTCCTAAAAGGGATCGATGATCATGGAGCGTTTTTCTCAGAGTCGCGCCTTCTTCTGTTGAAATGATTTCAAAAGCCTTTTGCGCTACCGCCGCTTGCGCTGGGGGCGGAGCGGTCGTGAAAATAAAGCTACGCCCTTTATTGACTATTATATCACGAAGAACTTTCGAGGTAGCGACGTATCCACCGGCACCACCTGCTGCTTTTCCTAAGGTTCCCATCTGGAAATCGATCCGGCTTTGCTGTTCTCCGAGCTCCTCTGCTAATCCCATCCCATTCTCTCCAAGCACTCCTAGCCCATGTGCTTCATCCACCAGAAGCATAGCGCCATACTTCTCTTTTAAATCTATAATGTCGATCAAAGGGCACAAGTCTCCGTCCATACTGTAGACGGACTCCACGATGATTAATATACGTCCCTTAATTTTCTCTTTCTCCGTTTTAAGGAGAGATTTTAAGCGTTTAGTATTATTATGTGGGAAGACACGCAGTCTCGCTCCGCTAGATCGTGCTGCATCTATCAAGCACGCATGGGCGAGCTTATCCATAATGATGACATCTTCTTTTCCTACTACTGAAGGAATAACACCTATCGCTGTCATGTAGCCACTAGAGAAGAGTAGTGCGGCTTCCGCACTTTTTTTCTCTGCTATATAAGCTTCACAAGATTCATGCGCTTCACTCGTTCCTGAAACCAAACGCGAGGCGGAGCTTCCTACACCGAAGCGCTCTACAGCTTCCTTTGCTGCTTCGATGAGCTTGGGATGCCGTGATAGTCCAAGGTAATCATTAGAGGAAAAATCAATGAGCTCCTTGTCCTCATCTTTTACAATTATTCCATCGCGCTCATACATGTAAGTCTGCCGATAAAGACCAGCATCTTTTAATTTGTCTAATTCTGATTGGAAGGAAGCCATTAGTTGAATG
>CALLLS010000009.1 GCA_938008215.1 uncultured Verrucomicrobiales bacterium
TTATCGAAGAAGTTTGGTTTTGAGAAACTGTACTTCGCCTTTCATGTAGTCGTCCGTTATGAGACCGCCTTGTACTTTTTTACAGGCGTGAATAACGGTGCCATGATCTCGACCACCAAAGTTCTCGCCAATGTCCACTAAGGAATTTGGAGTCATTTCTCTGCTGAGATACATAGCAATTTGTCGCGCTCGCGCAATGTTTGCTGGGCGCTTACGGCTCGTCATGTCAGCAAGGCGGATATCGAAATGTTCAGCGACCTCTTTTTGAATACGGTCTATGGTGACACGCTGGGTGTTTTCTTGGCGTAGAATATCTGCAAGGATTCCTTCTAGCGTCGGAATAGTAAGAGCGTCTGGAGCTAAGGAGCAGTGTGTAGCAGCACGGACAAGCGCTCCTTCTAAACGGCGAACATTAGTTTTCACTTTCTCTGCGATGAAATGCACGGCTTCATTCGGCACCTTAACGTTCATCTCCTTCAGCATGCACTGTAAAATAGCAGCGCGAGTCTCAAAATCTGGCTGGGCAAGAGATACGGTAAGGCCCGCTTCAAATCGACTGCTTAGACGAGAATCAAAGGTTTGAATTTCATTAGCGGGGCGATCACTGGTGAGGACGACTTGCCCTTGTGTCTCAAGAAGGGTGTTAAAGGTGTGGAAAAACTCTTCCTGGGATTTCCCTTTTCCGGCAAGAAACTGAATGTCATCTAAGATGAGAACATCCACCTTACGGTAGCGCTTTCTGAAGGTGTCCGTCGTGCCTTTGCGCACGGCTTCTATGTATTTATTCGTGAATTTTTCCCCAGTGAGGTAACAGACTTTTTTCTTAGAGTTAGCTCTAAGAATTTCTTGCCCCAGCGCTTGCACGAGGTGTGTTTTACCCAGTCCTGGTGGGCAGTGAACGAAAAGCGGGTTATACCCTCTATTACTTCCGGAAACAATAGCGTGGCACGCAGCATGGGCAAATTGGTTATTTGTCCCTACCACATAGTTATCAAAGCTTTTAATAGGGTTCAGACCAGAGCGCTTAATGATAGCGGAAACGTCCTTTTCGAGGGGAGCCTCTGCAACGTTTGATTCTTTGGAGACGACTAGGGACGAACTCTCTTTGCTCCTGCTTGGGTTTTCAATGAGGGTGCGGTGAGAGAGAGAAACAGGAGTATGGATATCAAGTGTTGCTGAAACCGCCTTCTGGAGCTCAAAACTAAAGTTCGTCTCCACCCATAAAAGGTGCGTATCAGACTCAAGGACTACCTCACATAGATCCTCATTAAGTATAAGCTCTGCACCTTTAAACCAACGTTCAAATGTCTCATTCCCGAGCTCGCCTTGGAGGTATTTAGCAACTAGTCCCCAGGGGCTTGAATTGTCATTATTTTGTTCAGTATGACTCGACTGATGTAATTCTGCTGGGGAAAAAGACTTGCGCATAAAGGGTGATCAAATGTGTAAGATTATCCTGAGAACATCTTCTGAATTGCGAAGCCTTTTTAATAGAAAAAATATCCAAGAGGGCAAAATCCTTTATTTTTCCCACGCTCCCAAAGTTCTAAAATTTATCGGAGAGAGAGGTGAAATATCAGGAAGTCTTAAATGAATTATTTCGTTGACTTTGCCCTATATTTTTCTTCGTAGTCTCGGGGTTTGAACGCTAGTTTTCTCGTTTACCCATTAAGCTTGATAGCAAACCAAATAAGAGGGTAATTCCCGCATTTATAGGGAAAAACCATTCAGACGCAAGAGGCGGGCGGCTCGCTTTAACCATGGCTGCAAGATCTGGAAGGTTAATACCATTAAGTATTAGAAGGATTTCATTTCTGAACCAAGCCACGAAGAAAATGGAGATGGCAGTGCCAAGAACTAATCCCCACAAACGTGCCTTTGGAACGAAGATTGCAGCGAGCAGAATACCCAAAAGTGGTCCGAAGGTGTAAGCGACCATCCCAAAGGCGAGCCCGATCAAATCATTCTTAGGATCAGCATTATAGACACGCCATATACCAAAGGAAATAACGGTAAGCACCACTCCCCAAATAATGACGGCAATTCTGGATTCCTTGACTCTTTCTTTACCCTTGGTAGTATCCTCTAGGCGTTCACGACCATAAAAAATGGATAAACTGGTTTGAGAGAGGGCGGCGAGAATAGAGTCTAAGCTAGAGATAGCCGCCGCGAATGCTCCTGCAATAATAAGACCAGATACTCCTGGAGGGAGAACAGAGACGATCCAAGAGGGAAATGCACGGTCTTTAGCGGCAGACTCAGTCATCGCCAAATCAGGAGATGGCATATAGTCAGGAGCTTTTGTAATATACCAAGCGTAGAGCCCTGCACCTACCATCATCATAATAACGGTAATGAGGATAGAGACACTACTCCAGCACATGGCTTTACGTGCATCTTTTACCGAGCCGCAGCAAAACATTCTTTGGGTATTAAGTTGGTCAATCCCAAAGGCCGCAAAGTTTTGAAAGGGCATCGCGAATAAGCCCACCCATAAAGTGAATTTTAATCCGGGATTACTGAAAAGGGATGTTGTATCGAAGACTTGCATTTTATTGATAACCTCCCCATTGATAAGAGCATTTTTATTAATGGCCACTACTTCTGACCATCCGACAGTTGACCAGAGAATAATGAGAGCGGTGATGCCGCCCAAGAGGAGAAGGCAGAACTGAATAACATCTGTCCAAATAACGGTTTTCATACCGCCTAAAAAGGTCCAGAGAATTGCTATTAAGCCAATGGTGACAATGCAAAGCTCCGGCGACATGCCTGTAACCACTTTTAAAATGACTGCGGTGACAACAACCCTCACACTTGCACCGAGGACCCCCCCAACGGAGAATAAAAATGTGACAAGCCTTCTTACGCCTTCCCCAAGACGTTCTCCCATAAAGTCATAGGGACTATAAATTTCCTTCTTATAATACAGCGGGACAAGATAATAACCAACAGCGAAGCGTGCCATTATAGAGCCTATTCCCCATTGCAGATAGGTCCAGTCTCCCTGAGAGGCATAAACCATTCCAGGAACACCGATAAAGGTGAGCGCGGAGATCTCTGTGGCTATCATGGATCCTGAAACGGCCCACCACGGGAGAGAGCGTCCGCCTAAGAAGAAATCTTTAATAGATGTCTGTTTCCCTGAAAGTTTTTCCCCTAAAACTGTGGTGAATACCATGTATAAAGCGACTACAGTCCAGTCTATCCAGGTGAATTGTGAAGAGAGTTCAGATGGGTTCATAAAAATTATTAGCAAGTTATTAACAAGAAAGAAGCTTATGGGAAGTCTCTTTTGAGATCCTGAATAATTAATACATAAACTCTAACTTTTGTATGACCTGAGAGTTGCCTTTGCGGTTCTTTTGACAAATTTCAAACATCATTTAGAGGAGAGCTTGACCTCATAAAGTATCAATTCAGTAAAGGCTTCAGCAAATATCCTATTTACATCTCCCTGATAATCAACATATCTTAAGCTATAGAGATGGCAAAAAAGGGAAAAAAGAAAAAGCAACCAAGCGTGAAAACTTTAGGTATCCAAAGTGCAATACTAAGGGAGTGCCGAAAGTTTGCTTTGCTTGCCTTTATGTGTGGATTTCCAATCTATGTCTATGTCATCACTATCCCAGAGCAAAGAAAGCTAAAACAGCTGGAAGCTAAATTGAGTGAAGCAGTTAAGCAGGAACAATTAGCACTTGAAGCAAATGATAGGATAAAACGTGAAATAAGTGCTTATCGTACTAATACTGAATATTTGGAAATTATCGCTCGTGACCATCTCAATTATTATAAAGAGGGAGAGACGATTATCAGGATTGAAAGATAAAATGATCAACCTTCTAGTTCAGAATCTATAACGAGGACTTTTTCCCAAAGGTGCTTACAGTCTGCGAGAAACTTTTTATGTGCAGGACATACTTGGTATTCATCATGAGTGTCCACGTTATCAAAATAGGTAACGAGGTTGTAATCCCATGAAATTTCTAAGACTGGTCTTTCTGCAACGGCAGCTGGTCTTCCCCAGTTTGATTTAGACGCTAAAGTGACCTTACAAAGCTCTGCTAGTGCGCTCTCAAACATTGCCAAATTGTCTTGCGTCTTGAGTTCTTTCTTTATCCAAAAATGCACGAGGTGAATCATATTGGAAGGGGTGACATATAGAAATTTCGAGATCAAGGGCTAAGGCGGATTATATCCCACTTATTAGCATCTTTAACATATTTTAGGCGATCATGTAAACGCCCTTCTCTTCCTTGCCAGAATTCGATAGAACTAGGAATGATGCGAAACCCTCCCCAGAACTCTGGCAAAGGCACATTTCCTTCAGGGAGTTTTTGCCTAAGAGCAATTTCTTTTGCTTCTAGCTCCGCTCGGTCGAGGATGGTTGCGCTTTGGTGTTCGGATACCCAAGCTCCGATTTGTGAGGCATAAGGGCGAGTATTAAAGTAAGCTGCGCTTTCTGCGGGAGACATCTTTTCGGCCACGCCTTGGATATTTATTTGTCTTTCTAGAGACTGCCAGAGAAAGGTAAGTGCGACATTTGAGTTTGCTTCGATTTCTTGAGCTTTTTGTGAGCGATAATTAGTGTATAGACAAAAGCCGTGATCAAGACCTTTAAGAAGGACGGTTCGGGAGCTGGGAGCGCCGCCATTACTTACTGTGCTTAAGGTCATAGCGTTCGGCTCAGGTAACGCTGCTTCTACAGCCTTTTCTAGCCAATCTCTAAATTGGGAGAAAGGGTCTTCTCGGAGGGTATCCTTTTCTATTCCCCCTTGCGTATAATTTAATCTAAGTTCTGCAATATCGATAGTCATTACAGAATTATAACTCTTTTACTAGCAGAGAGCAAGATGGAGAGTCAGGATATTATCGACTCTAATGATCCACCCTTCACTTGTAGCGTTTTACGAGCTCCTCCTGAAACGTAAACATTTTACTAAAGTCCTGTTCATTTCGGTCATCATACCCTGCGAGGTGGAGCATCCCATGGATGTGATAGCGTAAAAGCTCTTCTTCTAAAGTGATCTTCCTCTCTGCAGACTCCCTTTTAGCCATATCATAGCAAATAAATACTTCGCCATGTTGGAAGGTGATAACATCCGTAGTGGTGGGATCATTCATAAACTTTGCGTGGATGCTACTTATGGTCTTATCATCTACGAGGTTAAACTCTATTTTGGTTAGCGTGCTTAAGACTTCCTGAGGCCGTAAGAATTCTTTGCCTACAAGATGTTGACAACATTTCCTGAGCGCAGGCATAAGGCTGTTTTGCTCAAAGCTAATAGGCCCAGGATAGTGATTGAAGAGCGCAATATCCATCGCCTATTCTTCCTCTATTAATAATGCTCGAGGAGAATTATACTTTGTATTTTCTTCTTTGATTTTTTTAACATTTTTAGCCTCACGACTGTCGCCTTCTTTCGGGTAATCTATCCTGCTGTGGAGCATGGAGCGCAAGGTGCTAGCAAATTTAGCTTTTATTATATTCAGTTCCCTAAAGGTGAGGGGGCATTGATCAAGCTGACCGTCCTTGATGCGATTATTCACAAGCTCGTTAATCATGGTTTGGATCTTTTGTGGATTCACCTTTTTCATCGAGCGCGAGGCACTCTCGATGGAATCTGCGAGCGCAATAATACCTGACTCTTTGGTTCTTGGGCAGGGTCCAGGGTAGCGGAAGCCCTTTTCCGATACATCGGGCACGTCCTCTTCCTTTCTCTGCCCATCAGCCACTTCCTGTTTGGCAACATCTTTATATTCTAAGGCTTTTCGGTAAAAGAAATACACTAGGGAGTTGCCATGATGCTCCTTAATGACGTTGATAATAGCTTGGTTAAGATTATGTCTTACTGCTAAATCAATACCATCTTTCACATGCGCAATAATCACGAGCGCACTCATATTAGGTGTGAGACTGTCATGTGGGTTTATGTCTCCCTGATTCTCTATAAAATACTCTGGTTTCTCTATTTTTCCGATGTCGTGAAAATAAGAGGCTACACGACACAGTGGCGCGTTGGCACCAATACTTTCTGCCGCCGCTTCAGAGAGGCTCGCCACCACCATGCTGTGATGAAACGTCCCTGGTGCCTCTAGCTGCATTTTTCTGAGTAGTTTATGATTGAGGTCACTCATTTCAAGCCAAGTCATATTAGTAGTAATTCGGAATAGACTCTCTACAGCGGGTAATATTCCACCTACTAGTAGCCCACAGAAACCACTGACACCTAAAATAACACAACTCTCAACAAAGGCATTCTTACTGTTAAAAGACCCATCATCTAGTCTTATGGGTATAATCTGTAGTGACCAAACAATGATTAACCCTACGACCCCAGAAAGAGCACCAGCAACCAGTAATTGATTACGCCTTTTAAGGTTTCTAGAGAAGTAAACAGCAGTTAATCCTGAGAGCATCGCCGTAATCATAAACTCTTTTCCTAATCCGAACGGGGCAAGAACTCCTGTGAATAACGACATGTAAACTACGCAAAAAATCCCTAGCCATCTTCCCAGTAAAACGGAATGGATCATGGGGATGAAAATAAAGGGAGTGACTAAAATCGCATAGTTATGATGAAGGTCGTTCTTCTCCACCAGATAGATAGCGAGACACGAGAGGAAGGTTTGCAATAAGAGCCCACCAAAGATAAGACAAAGTAGCCGTGTTTTTGGAAACTGATCATTGTGGTTGAGCAAGAATACCACGAGGAGAGCGAGAACGAGAAAGAAGACTTCTAAGACTTTTAAGCTCGGCGCGGAATCGTAAAAGCCAAGCTGATCCATTTGGTATGCTATAGCGAGCATCCCAATCAAGAAGCCAGTGAGCACTGAAACCTTCATTAAGAGGCTTTCATCTAGATTATGTATAAGAGTGTCTTCCTCATGTTGCTTACGCTTTTTCCCGCTAGAAAGCCCTTTGCGTTCTAGTTTCCAGCGTTTGATACTGTCTAATAATGACGGCATGAGATAATAGGGTTCTTAAGGAAGGGGGGAAGTAAGCTCAAGTGAATAATTACCCCTCGTTTCGGTGAGAATCATAAGCGTTAATAATTCGTGTCACCACTGGATGCCTGACAACATCAGAGGAGGAGAACCTAGTGAAAGCGACGTCTTCTACGTTAGCGAGAGCTCTTTCTGCTTCTACTAATCCAGATGTGATGCCTTTTTTTAAGTCGACCTGTGAGGTGTCTCCCGTGATGAAATATTGCCCTCCGTCACCTAGACGGGTGAGAAACATAAACATTTGCTCACATGTGGTGTTTTGTGCTTCATCTAGAATAACACAGGCGCGTGAAAGTGTCCGTCCGCGCATGTAAGCGAGAGGTGCGATTTCTATTGTCCCATCTTCCATCCACTTTTGTGCATCTGCGGGGAGGAGCATGTCTGCGATCGCATCATAGAGGGGGCGAAGGTATGGCGCGATCTTTTCTTGTAAATCTCCAGGAAGGAATCCTAATGCTTCACCTGCTTCTACTGCGGGCCTAGTAAGGATCACTTTATTGACTTCTTTATTTTTCAGCTTGGTGAGTGCCATTGCAACCGCGAGGTATGTTTTACCAGTTCCCGCGGGACCAAGACCAAAGACGATATCGTTTTCTTGCATCGTCGTGATGTATTCCAGCTGGCGTGCGGTTCTTGGAATAATAGCCTTTTTCCCTCTGGCACCTACGAGTTGAACTTTTGATAGTTCAGAGAGACCTCCGCGAGGAGCGTTAGGGGCCATTTCTACCGCCATTTTAAAATCACGTTCTTTTATCTCAGCTCCGTTTCTAACCGTATTCTCTAGGTCACTAAACAGCACCTTGATGATCTTTAGCACATCCTTAGTTCCTTGAAATGAGATCCAGCCATCTCGGGTCACTATCTTTACTCCTAGCCTTTCCTCTAACTTGCGAAGGTTTTCCTCAGACTCTGCATAGAGAGCGTGGAGAAACTGTGGGGTTTCATACTCGAGCTTTAACTCGGAGAGATCTGGCGAAAGAGTAGACACGATTATTCAGTAAGAGCGGATGAAGCAAAGCTTCCCATGTAAGCCTCGTAACAGGCATCACCACAATAGCCATGAGATTTTTTTTCGCAAGCCTCACAGCAGAAGTGGCGCGCATTACAAGGGCTCCACTCACAATTCAAATATCTTTCGGACTGACTGTCGCAGTGGATGCAGGAAGAAATCACCTCAGCAGTATGAGTATGATTCACAGGCACTTTTATGCGCTCATCAAAGACGTAACAGGAGCCTTTCCAGCCAGCACCTTTCGTCTGCTCATCCTTTCCGTATGTAACGATACCACCGTGGAGCTGATAGACATCTTCTAAACCCTCTTTTTTAAGAAAACCACTGAATTTCTCGCAACGGATTCCGCCCGTGCAATAGGTCATTACTTTTTTCCCCTGAAAGTTCTCTTTTCTTTCTCTTACCCAGTCCACGAGTTCACGAAAGCTTTCTACTTCAGGTAAGAGAGCACCATCAAAATGCCCTAACTCCCACTCATATTGGTTTCTGGCATCAATTATAATAGTATCATCACCTTTCATCATTTCCTGCCATAGGGTGGGATTTAAGTATTCGCCCGTAATGTCGCGAGGGGAGAAGTCTTCGTCTTTGAGTCCGAGCGGGACGATTTCCTCACGAACCTTAATAGAAAGCTTAGGGAATTGATGGGCATTCACCTCATCCACTTTCCACTCCATGCCTTTAGTCAGAGGGTGGTTATTCATGTAGTCTTGATACGCGGCACAATTCTTAGGGGAGCCAGAGACCGTTCCGTTGATTCCTTCTGTCCCTACCAAAATTCTGCCGCGTAATTGAAGGCGATTACATAGCTCTATATGCCCCTCACGATACCCTTCTGGATCGGGGAAGTGATTGTAGAAATAATAAAGCAATACTTGATAGGGAGCCGACATGGGGCGAGGAACAAATCACTAATCGAATAATAATTCAAGTGATTTGTATGGAACTAAAATTGGTCAACTTCATACATTTGCACTGTAGTGATCTGTTAGCTTCATCATTTAAGTTTCCAAAGCTTTAAATATGTTATTGTAAAAATTTAATTACCCGGAGGTACTATTTTAGTCTTCGAGTCTAAATATAGATGCTTTAGGCACATTAATCCGTTGCAGTGTGCTGGAATAGTAATGTTAGAATCTTCAAGGTAATCCTTAATATTTTTTTCTGATAAATTGTTTAAGTCAACTACAGTTACATCTGGTAGATGCCCAAATTTATTGCGATCAATATTGTAAAATTCCTTATTAGACACCATTAGCCCTTTCCTGGTCACATCTGCACCACTAAGAATAGTAATTGGTCTGTTGTCAGCTTTGCGCACTATGTTAATTATTTTTTCAACATCTCTCTCGTCCATATAGCCACGCGACATCCATACACTGCCACTGTTAGGGAGGACTATTTCATCAATATAGTCTTTATCGTCAGTATTCATTATTCTACGCCCCCTTTTAGTGATACCAACAAACTGCCCATATACTGGTACTATTGCACCTGCTGAAAAAGCAGCGTCGTCTAGGTTGCCTCTCGCTAAGGCTAGTAAAAGACTCCCAAAATCTGGGAATACTCCTACACCAGGAGTTAAGCCTGCAACATCTAATCCAGTCTGGGTCCTATCTAAAACTGAATTTAATCTGGCCTGACTGGACATGATAGGTTCCCCAAGGACTGTTTGAAGACCTACAACACCAGACACAGAAGAGGTAGCAAGATTTCCGAATATACCCATTGCTTCATAGCTCATCTCAGCGGCATCGCGCCAATTCACTTCGCTTAAGGTTTCAAGCTCTGCTTTTGACACTTCAATATTGTCCACCTCGACTTCTTCAGGTTCTGGTATTTTAAATAGACTACCCCATGAAGCTTCAGCTGGGGGGGCAGGCTGACCAAGCGCTAAATGCACGAGTAAAAAATAAATAAGAATTTTCATAATGAAGAATTCAAAAGTTTTTCAGGAAAAATGTCAACATATTACTAGAGAGCCAGCTCTAGTTACTTATTGAGGAAAGGGAGGCAAGCGACGAAATTTTAGCTTAAAGTGCGTATTTAGGTTTGCAAGATAGGATTAGTCTATATCTACGACATCAGTATTATCATTTTTCTCTTTCTTCCCAAAGAGCCTGAGGACATCTAACCCCAGAACTCTCAGGCAGGCTATGAGGATGCCTGTTACAGCGGCTTCATCTAAGTTACCAATCCCTGGGATGTTATCTGGGATGATCTCTAATAACCCAGCGGTAGGATTGATGATATAAACGACGGATAAGACTGCTCCAATTGCTGCGAATAGTTTCTTCATATTGCTTTAGACCTTAGCACCCCCGTTATAAAGTCACGCACTTTTTTGTAATGAGGTGAGTTATTCTATAATAAACGACCTTGCATCATATGGGGCAACATTGAAGAATCCTTAAATGTTAATCGTTTTTGAAGGAATTGATGGAACAGGGAAGTCCACACAGGTGAAGATGTTAGCAGAGGCTTTGCAAGAAAGAGGGATGACGGTGCAGTCTTCCTTTGAGCCTACGAACGGAACTTACGGAAGCTTGGTGCGTAATTCCGCAACAAGACCAGCGGGTCGCTATTCACTGGAAGAAGAATTTGAGCTTTTCCTTAAAGATAGAAAGGAGCACATAGAGACCCTTATTCAACCTGCTCTGGATCGTGGTGAAGTAGTCATCCTAGACCGCTATTACTTTTCCACGATGGCATACCAAGGAGCGAGAGGGCTGGACGTGAAGATGATTCGCAAGAAGAATGAGGAGTTCGCGATTATACCTGATTTAGTCATTGTTCTCACCGTGCCGATTGAGGAATCGCTTAAACGTATCGGGGTAAGAGATGGAGAGGGAAATGCCTTTGAGAAGCGTGAGAACCTAGAAAGATGCGCCGAGATTTTTAATGACTTAGATGACCAATTCGTCCACTTTATCAGTGCTGTAGATACACCTGAGCAAGTCCATGAAGAAGTGAGAAGACTCGTGATGGGTTATATGAGCTAAAGCTCTCCAATCTTAGCCATAATGGTATCAGCTATTTCTTGATACTGTTTCTTCCCCTTAATTTTTCCCATATAGGAGAAGTCTATAGGTTTCCCTATGGATACAGTTACAGGTCCAGGCTTAGGGAATTTCATATGGCGCGGCCATGCTTGGAATGCCCCCTCGATACGCACAGGCTGAACGATGGCGTTACTCTTAGCAACGATCATCCCGACTCCGCCGGAAGCGTCATGAAGTTTACCGTCTTCACATCTGGCACCCTCTGGAAAGATGAGAACCCGATTGCCTTTCTTCACTTGATTGATAATGATCTTGATAGAGGCAAGGTCTGCACCGTCTTGATTAATTGGCACGGCATTAACAGCCGCAATGACTTTACCAAAGATTTTTACCAAAAAAGACTTCCCTGTGAAGAGGGTGTCTCTAGCAAGAAAATGTATCTGCCCAGGGTATGAGACTGCCACGAAGGGCGGATCCAGAAAGCTTTGGTGATTACATGCGATGATGGTGCCACCTTGATTTGGGTGAACTAGATTTTCTGCGCCCTCTACACGAAGGCTGAAAAAGGCTTTTCCAAAGGAAAGGTAAAGGGTTTTAAGAAACCAGTAGAGAGGGTTCATGGTGTTACTCTGTTACAGAATTCGGTTTTCTGGCAATCACGATTTCCACCCAACTACTATTCCCGGGGTTCCAGCCTTGAATTTTACCGACTTCTTCTACTCCGAATTTTTTAATGTAGGCGTTTACGCGATCCGTATCATCATCCACGGGTGCTGGGGTGAGTCTCGCCTTTATGTCTTCTAAGAAGTCATCGTCCACGCGCCACCGCTTAGTTTGGAAGATCATTTCACCGGCATCGGCAAACCCTTCAGTAGTGTCTGGATTTCCTAAGAGCCAGAAGTCTGAAGGATACCATATGAGCGTTCCCTCTTGGAAGCCCCATGCGGCGCGTTCCGTGGCTCTATCTGGTGAGAGATATTCCATGAGGCGAACGGTGGCGTGTGCTTTTCTAGCGTAGTCCGCGCCAGGAATCATCATGACAGAGGCGAGCAGGGCAAAGCTGACCGCTTTCCACCCTGCGTCAATTGAATTTTTATAAACGTAGATTGCAGCGATCCCAAAAAAAGCGAGTAAGAGAAAGAGGGAGAAAAAGAGTCCTTTCATCGGTGCCAGTTCTCCACTGGCTGGGGTAAGGAGGAAGCCTGTAAGCATCCCCAGAGAAAGGAGAAAGGCTACGCAGATAATAGCTATGCCTAAAACCTTCCCTAGCCAACTTTTCTTATACGCCGTGCCGATGACTCCTGCGAGGAGAAGCATGAATGCTGGGTAACCAGGAAGGATGTAGTGCGGGAGCTGCGTCTTCATAAAGCTGAAGATGAGGAAGGAGCTAATGAACCACGCAAAGAGGTAGTTGCCGCTTTGCATTTCTGCTTGGGGAGCTTTAGGTGAAATTCCTTCTTTAATGGCTCTCGTTAACTGCCCCGACCATGGGAGGAGGAAGGGGAACATATAGACTAAGTAAATCCAATAGACGACCTTTCGATTGTTCATGCTGGTGGTGGCGCGTTCTACCACGTGTTTCCCGATCCCGACATTGAAGTATTGGTAGTCTGTCTTAAGCATTGCGGGCACACCCCAAAGCGCGACGATTCCCAGTGATAGCGGAATTCCCAATAGGGTGCAGCCTAATGTCTTCCAACAGGATGCCAAAGCGTGAGGCGAGTGGGCGCTTCTTCTTATCGCGACCAATCCTGTGTAAAGAAGAAGAGTGATGAGCGGAATGGCATAGGCGAGCGGTCCTTTCGCTAAAAAACCGAGACTAACCGAGATGTGGAACAGCCAAAACCATCTGGATAAAAGCTTTCCATCGCGCTTTCGTAGCATTTCCCATTGTGCCCATTGACTGAGTGCTAGGAATAGAATGAGTGGCATGTCAGCCACCGCCATCCGTCCATGAATGAGAACTTGGAATGAGCAGAGCCACATCGCACCCGCCAGCACGGAACGCTCGGTGGAAAGCCCTATGCGCCTTCCCATCGTGAGGATCGCCATCGCGATGAGCCATGCCGAAAGAGTGGAGTGCAGTCGTGCAGAAAACTCATGCTTTCCGAAGAGGGAGTAGTTTAGACGCATCCACCAATACGTCAGTGGTGGTTTATCGAAGCGGTATTCATTATTGAAATACGGCACCACCCACTCGCCCCGATCCATCATCTCGATCGTGGCGTGTGAGAAACGCGGCTCGTCCCGATCCATTAAAGGTAACCTAAAAATCCCAGGTAACAGCGCGAGTGCTGCAATGAGGGAGAGGATCAATCTAGGGTGGTGAGAAACGAGAGACATTGATTTTTATTTATCATGGATGAGAAAAACACGCAAAGAATTCTTGCCATATGGAAATAGTGAGTTAAAAAAATTGTCCAATTTCTTAATGCTCGGGTGGCGGAATTGGTAGACGCGCCAGACTAAGGATCTGGTGGACATTATGTCCGTGGGGGTTCGACTCCCCCCTCGAGCACCATTTAATCTTCTTCAAGGGTTTTGACCTTGGCTTCTAGACTCTTGATGCGTTCGAGTAATTTTGGCAGGCGATTTACAAGTGCTTTACTTTTACGGCTATCATTTATGGGGCGGGCAGGGCTGCCTTGATAGTAACCTGGTTCATCTTGGCTTTTAGCGAGTCCAGACTGACCAGCAATGACAACACCTTTCCCTATTTTAAGGTGACCTGCTGTGCCAGATTGGGGTCCGATAATGACATGCTCTTCTGTTTCGGTGCTTCCAGAAATACCACATTGAGCAACAAGAAGATTATGGCGGCCAATCTTCACATTATGGGCAACTTGAACGAGGTTATCGATTTTAGTACCTTGTTGTATGATGGTCTTGCCAAAGCGCGCGCGATCTATGGTGCAGTTTGCCCCTATTTCAACATCATCTTCGATGATGACACTCCCTATTTGAGGGATCTTTACATGCCTTCCCTCTACATCTTCATACCCAAAACCATCTGAGCCAATTACGGTGCCAGGCTGAATACGGACATTTGAGCCTATTACTGTATCTTCTCGCAACACAACGTTTTGGTAAATGACAGTGTCTTCTCCTAACTTCACATTATTGGAGAGGACAGCTCCGGCATGGATGATACAGCCTTTTCCAATGGCAACATTTTCACCGATTATGGCTCCTGCCATGATTGCAACTTGACCATTGGGAATGCGAGCGGAAGGCGAAATGCAAGCATGATCGGAAATATTAAACTCTATTGCATTTTGCGCTTCTGCAAAATGATTGATGACTTTAGAAAATGCTAAAGTAGGATTTTCTACGTGAATTACCCCAATGCCTTCAGGAGCTTCTTTTAGTAAAGAAGGTGCAATAACCAGTCTAGATTTGGTAGAAAGAAAGTCTTTATAATACTTTTCGTTTCCCAGGAAAGAGACCTCGTGAGCTAATGCTTCCGATAGAGAGTTGATGCCAGTAAAGTTCTGGCTAGAAGATATGAAAAGATCGCCCCCTATGAGGTTGGCGATCTCTTGTGCTGATAAGGTGTGGTTACTCACCTAATTTATATATTGAGATTTAGTCTTTAGGAGGAGCGTTTTCGTTTAACTTGGTAGCGAGCACTTCCGTGATGTCTACAGCATCCTTAGAGTAAAGGAGAAAGGGGACTTGGTTCACTCCTGCCGCTGTTTTATTAAAAACGTAGTCGTAGTTATCTGATTTAGAGGCAACTTCTACTACTTCATTGATTTCGTCTAAAATGACTTTCATGTCCTGGCGCGTTTTCTCCATCAGAGCTGCATTACGACGTTGTAGGAACTCACGGCGCTCACGGTCAAGTGCTATCCCTTCTTGACGCTTTTCTTCAAATGACTTCGCTAATTCTTGCTTCTTACTATCTCCGAGAGTTGGGTCTTCTAGTTTTTTACGAAGATCTTTTATGTCTGTTTCAAGACCACGAATTTTGGTGAGTCTCTCATCATTTTCCTTTTGTACACGAGCGCGTTCTACATTGATCTCTTGTTGTGTGACATCTGTTTTATGGTATCCCTCGAAAAGCTTATTCATGTCTACAGTAGCAATTTTGAGTTGAGCTTGAGCTACAGATATAAAGGAAATTCCAGCTAGGGAGAAGAGGGTGATTTTTCTTAGAATATTCATTTAGTTTTAAGAAAGGCCAACACGCCTTTTTCGTCAACGCTCGATTCTACTTTATTTTAGAAATGTTTTCCTCTTCACTCATTATAAAAAAGATGGAGTGTCTAAAATTCATTTCTCAGGTGAGAAAAGCCAGAAAAGATAATTTAATTCAGCATTTAGCGTTGGTGCCGACGATGGGGGCATTACATGCAGGGCATAGAGCACTTATCCAAGAAGCGAGAAAAAAAGTTGGAAACGAAGGGGTCGTTATCGTTAGTATATTTGTGAACCCTACGCAATTCGATAAGAAAGGCGATCTAGAGAATTACCCTCGAGATTTAGAGGTAGACTTGGGGGTTTGTGAAGAAGAAGGCGTAGACTATGTATTTTGTCCTACTGTTAGTGAGGTTTACCAAGAAGGAGCATCCGTCACTTTATCAGAGAAGATTCTTTCTAATACTTTATGTGGTGCGAGTAGGACGGGGCACTTTGATGGCGTCTGCACGGTGGTGATGAAACTCTACAATATTGTGCAGCCTAATTTAATGGTTTTTGGAGAAAAGGACTTTCAACAGCTTGCGATTATACGACGGATGGTGAGAGACTTAAACATGGCGGTGGAAATAGTTGGGGTGCCGACTGTTCGCGAGGCTAGCGGGCTCGCGTTATCATCCCGTAATGCGAGGCTCTCGATAGACGAACTCAAAGAAGCATCAAAGATTAATGCCACCCTTATTGAGATTAAAAAAGGTCTTGAATCGGGGGTTTTAGATGTAGGGAATTGTAAGAGCTACTTTGGCGATAGAATGAAAACGCTGAATTCCAAAATAAAGGTTGATTATGCAGAAGTAGTAAATGCGGAAACCTTACAGCCAATAAAGCAAAATTGGTCAGAGAACGCAATCTTGGCGGTCGCTGTATTCTTTGGTTCTGTAAGACTCATTGATCATATAGCTATTGACCTGAGTAAAATGTAGTTAATGCTATAGCAGACTTATCATGATTAGAGACGCTACAGTGGAAACAGACTTTTTAGTGATCGGAGCGGGGATTGCGGGGCTTTCTTTTGCTCTCCGTGCGGCCAAGGTAGGCACGGTAACAGTGATTTGTAAGGGTAAGCTTATGGAGTCTAACACCAGCTGGGCTCAAGGAGGGATTTCATCCGTCTTAAGTGAAGAATTACGAGAGGCAGGGGATACTATTGAGAAGCATATTGCAGACACCTTAGACGCTGGCGCGGGGTTATGTAACGAAGAAGCGGTGCGTGTTTTGGTTAAAGAGGGGCAAGCCACTATTACTGACCTCATTGAAAACGGAGTAGATTTTGATAAAGAGGACGGCAAGTATTCCTTGGGGAAAGAAGGAGGGCATAGTGAGAGAAGAATTTTACATGCCAAGGATACGACGGGGAGAGAGATTGCTTCCTCTCTTGTTGCACAGGCACAGAATCATGAGAGCATCACCTTACTTGAGGATCACTTTGCTATTGATTTAATCACTTCCTCTCGTTTAGGCGTGGTTACGGAAGATCGCGTCTTAGGGGCATACGTCTTTAAGAATAATACGGAAAAAGTGATTACGTTTCGCTCAGACCGTATCATTTTAGCAACTGGAGGAAGTGGAAAGGCTTATCTCTATACCACAAATCCGGATAGTGCAACAGGTGACGGCGTGGCTATGGCATGGCGAGCAGGAGCAAAAATTGCTAACATGGAATTCACCCAGTTTCACCCTACTTGTTTTTATAATCCAGCTGCGAGTGGAGCAGAAGCGCGATCCTTTTTAGTCTCAGAGGCGGTGAGAGGCGAGGGTGGTATCTTAGTGGATGCAGATGGGAATGACTTCATGAAAGAGTACGACGAGCGGGGGAGTTTAGCTCCGCGTGACATCGTCGCCAGAGCTATTGACCAAGAGATTAAGAAAACTGGTGCAAGCTGCGTTTATTTAGATGTAACCCATAAGCCGAAGGGCTTCATGAAAGAGCGCTTTCCCTTTATATATGAATCACTTAAGCAATATGGACATGACTCTGAAGTGGCACCTATTCCAGTAGTTCCTGCAGCGCATTACCAATGTGGGGGTGTGCAAACCGATCTTTACGGAAAGACTATCGTTCGGGGGCTTTATGCGGTGGGAGAGGTGGCTTGCACAGGATTCCACGGAGCAAACCGTTTAGCGTCTAATTCTCTTCTAGAAGCGAACGCTATCGCAAGACGAGCCTTTGATGAAATCATGCGACTGTATCCTCCGGGAAGAGAGGAATCCGCAGTGCTTGATCTTCCACCATGGAATTATGGAGATCTAACGCCGCCTGATGAGCTGGTGAATATTTATCATAATTGGGATGAGTTGCGCCGCACAATGTGGGATTATGTGTCCATAGTAAGGTCAGAAAACAGACTGAAGCGTGCGGGTGTAAGGCTCAGAAATTTAAGGCGAGAAGTAAAAGACTTTTACTGGGGATACCGCGTGAATTATGACATCTTAGAGCTTCGTAATTTAGTGGCCGTAGCCTCATTAATGATTGATTGCGCACAAATGAGAAAAGAGTCCCGCGGTCTGCATTATATGTTAGAATATCCTGATTCGGTAGATTGTCTTAAAAAAGATACAGTCCTTAGGCGTTTTTAGGGGGGAACTCGCTTTACACATTTATGGCATTCCATCACTATATTAACCCCGTGACCACGTTGCTATTTTTAGTAATGAGCTCAGGTGAGTTATGTAGCCAAAATATTCATGCCCCTTCATCTCATCATAGGGGAAGAAATACAAAGGACTCTTTGAATGCGGTATATCCCTGGAGGAAGGATGTTACCTCTACTGTTTTTTGGATTGGTGAGGCTCCAGCTGGGGCTAATAAAACACCTAATTATGCTTCGTCTTGGGATGGGAGCTGGACGCGTAATTACGGAGGATACGATAATCCAGACCCGAAGGCAAGAAAGGGTTGTCGTCCTACAGCGTTTGTTCCTAAACAAAACCCGTTTTATGTCGCATTACCATATAATGACGTGAGAGCGGGGAATATGCATAAAAAGGAAGCCTCAAAGGTCATTCCTTGGTTTAAGGCATTGAGTCCTTTGCGGGGGAGAACCGTGCTAAAAGGGAAATGGATTCAGATTCTCCATGATGGTAAATCATGCTACGCTCAATGGGAAGACTGTGGTCCGTGGACGACTGACGACTACAATTATGTGTTTAAGGGGAGTAAGCCTCAGAATTCTAAGAATGGAGGCGCTGGGATTGATGTTTCCCCTGCTATTAGAGATTACTTAGGGCTTAGATCAGGTGAAAAATGCCACTGGAGGTTTGTTCCATTTAGCAGAATTCCGCGTGGACCTTGGAGCCTTTATGGAGCAAATAACCCATTCGTAAACCCTAGATCTCACATTGCTCATCGAGTGAAGCGATAAGTATTTGTTGCTTTAAGGGCTACAATACATGTCCCATTTTGTCCTTTTTAGTCTGTAGGTATTTTTCGTTATCGGCGTTGGGCACCTGTTTAATTGGTACTTGCTCCACGATCTCTAGTCCATACCCATCAAGGCTAATGACTTTCTTAGGGTTATTAGTCATTAGTTTAATTTTTCTTACTCCTAGGTCATGCAGGATTTGGGCGCCTGTGCCGTATTCTCTTAGATCTGCGCCGTAGCCGAGTTTTTCATTCGCCTCTACGGTATCGAAGCCATGCTCTTGGAGCTTATACGCTTTGATTTTGGCAGGTAGTCCGATGCCTCTACCTTCTTGGCGTAGATAAAGTATCACGCCTCCTTCCTTGGATATACGCTCCAAAGCGGTGTGGAGTTGCCCGCCACAATCACACCTTCTAGACATAAAGACGTCGCCAGTGAGGCACTCAGAGTGGACACGTAATAGAGTAGTGGTTTCAGGAGTGATTTCTCCTTTGACGAGGGCTAAGTGGTGGCTCCCATCAGTTTCCACGGTGTAGAGGTGACAATCAAATTCCCCGTAATCGGTAGGGAGTTTTATCGTTTCTTCATGATGAACCAGCTTTTCAGTTTTTCTTCGGTATTCAATGAGCTGAGATACGGTGCATGCTTTAAGTGCGAATTCTTCTTGGAATGTTCCTAAATCGCCGACTCGCGCCATGGTGCCGTCTTCATTCATGATTTCACAAATCACGCCCGCAGGAGGGAAACCTGCTAATCTTGCCAAATCTACAGCGGACTCCGTATGTCCAGCCCTTTTTAAGACTCCTCCTTTGGCTGCTCTTAGAGGGAATATGTGCCCAGGTTGCACCAAATCTGTATGGGTTTTTGTCTCATCCGCAAGAATTCGGATGGTTTCTGCGCGATCAGCTGCAGAGATTCCGGTGCTGATTCCTTCCGCTGCATCTACAGAAACCGTAAAGTCTGTTTTTAGAGACTCAGTGTTTCTGGCAGACATAGCACTCAGCCTAAGAACTTCCGCTCTCTCCGCGGTAATAGGGGCGCAAATGAGCCCCCGCCCTTGGGATGCCATAAATGCGATATGTTCTGGAGTAATAGTAGAGGCTACTCCTACCAAATCCGCTTCATTTTCACGAGCAGGATCATCAGCCACGATGACAAGCCGGTTGATCTTAAGCTCTGCTAAGATCTCTTCAATAGGACTAAATTTAAGTGCGCTCACTACCGACAAGGTTACACAAAAGTTCGAGAAGTTAAGAAAAACTTGAATTTATCTGTCACAATATCCACTCTAAAGGCAAATAGATACTATGAAACGCATCCTTACTTTTTCACTTCTCCTCCTTCCGTCCTTTGCTCAGCCATCATTAACGATTTATAACGATAACTTCGCGGTTGTTCGTCAAGATGTTCCTCTGACTTTAGAGGATGGTAATTCTACGGTTTCGTTTGATCAAGTGACCTCCCTATTAGAGCCTGATTCTGTCGTACTGCGAGATCCTACTAATACACTACAGTTTCAAATCCTAGAGCAGAATTATCGCAACGATCCTGTTTCCGAATCTCTCCTTCTTTCGCTCTTTGAAGGGCAGGAGATCTCTTTCCTTTGTGGAGGAGATAATGATAAAGAAGTTGAGAAAAAGGGAACGGTTATCCGTAGTGGATATGTCCCTAGGGGGAGGGCGCAAACCCCGATTATTAAAATGGGCGACCAAATGCAATTTAGCCTTCCCGGTAAGCCGCTCTTTCCGTCCTTAGGTGATGATTCCATTTTACGCCCCACTCTGACATGGCAACTCAATAGCGCCGTAGGTGAAGGCACGGCACAGCTTTCTTATTTATCGGCAGGTTTTACTTGGAAGGCGGATTATAACCTCATCGTCACCAAAGAGCAAAGCTCTTTAGCGGATCTTAATGGATGGGTTACTCTCACCAATAATAGTGGAACTAAGTTTGAAGACGCTAAAGTGCAGCTTCTCGCAGGGGATGTAAATAAAGTAAAAGAGGTGGCTTATGCCGAAATGCCAGAAGTGAGAATGCAAAAATCAATGGCTTCAGCAGATCGAGCTCCACAAGTGACGCAAAAGGAACTAGATTCCTATCACCTTTACTCCGTAGCGAGACCCGTGACCCTAAATGATAAGGAAACTAAGCAAGTGCAGTTCCTCACCTCTGATAAAGTAAGTGCTCAGAAAAGCTTTGTGTATGAGCCACAAAGAGGAGCTCGATTCTACGGGCAAAAGGTCACGAATGCAGGGAAAAGAGACGGCTTCCCTAAGGATGTTTCTATCTATTGGACATTCAGTAATAATGAGGAAAACGGGCTAGGGATTCCTATGCCTAAAGGTAAAATACGCCTTTATCAAAAAACGGAGGATAACCAGTTAGAGTTTCTCGGAGATAATGTATTAGACCACACTCCTCAGAAAGAAGAGGTCGAGTTTTACACTGGGAACGCGTTCGATCTCATAGGCGAAAGACGGGTGGTAAACTTCGATTATAATAAACTTAACTCAACGATCAAGGAGACAATAGAGATAAAGCTTCGTAACCGTTCTAAAGAAATTGCTACAATCCAAGCCATCGAATCAATGCACCGCTGGACAAAATGGTATATGGAAGAAAAGAGTCATGATTATGAAAAATTAGACGCCCATTCTGCACGTTTTACCGTTACTCTAGACCCCGATAAAGAAGCAGTCATTACCTATACTATTAAGTATAGCTGGGATTAGAGGGTAATAAAAAAACTCTCTACGCGTTTCTTCCCCATTTCCTCTGGATGACGTAAGACTGTGGCATCTAACAAATCTCTTATAGCAGCCTTTTAATCTGGTATGCGGTGCCCTCTTCTCTTGATTTTCGCTTTAATTCTGTCCTCTAACTTCACAAATAAAAAATTCTTATTTTCACTTTGTGAAGTCAATCGGCGAATATTTCACTGAGTGTTGATATAGAGAAGTCTATTTACACACCGTCAGATGATACTATTGTTCTACTAAAATGAAGCATCTACTCGTTATAGCTCTATCAATGCTTCATGCGGTTGGTAATATCGTTGCGGAGGATTTTGCGACTCTACACGATCAAGGGTTTGCCTTCGATATCGTTAAGTATCACTCAGACAGCGAGGTTGTGACTATTCGGTATCGGGTGCCCGAGGAGTTTCATTTTACCGGAGCTATGGGAATGAAGCCGTTTCAAGGGGTCTCATTCTATGAGCCAACCAACAAGGCAGATCGCGAGGCAAGACTCATTGCTGCTGCGGGAACGAGATTTAATCTTTTGGTTGAGAAGCAGGACAAGAAATTTCATGGTCAATTCTCACTAATAAAAGACGATGCGAAGAATAAGTATCTAGAATTCCACTTTAACCAAGGTAGCGGATATCCTCCGATGCTTATTCATGTGCCACTTAAGCTCTTAGTTGATCTGCAAAAATAAACCAAGTAGAACAAGACAGCGCACACCAATCCACTACCCGCTCCGAGTTGAAGTCTGAATGATAATTACAAACCTTAACCTGAAATCAAAGCGCGCCTTCCGGTAGTGGATGGATGGCTTTAGACGTTATGATTACAAATTTATGAGTCCAGATGATATGAAACGTTTTGCAACCTCACTTGGTTGCCTTGATTATCACATACAACGGAAACATTCAGAATTCTCGTTAAATCTATCTATTGAGAACGTTTATAAATACTACGAAGTAGACAAAAACGATCTAAGCGAAGAGCAGGCCAAGGATTGCGACAGTTTAATAAGTCCATTAAAGAATTCTATATTCACCTATCTAGCAGGAATTCTCGAAGGTGGGCTAAATGACAGTTGTAAACAAATAGACAATATTGAAGATGATTTACCGAAGGGTCTTGAGCAGTTCAGAAGAGACAATGGCATAACTAAATCAATTAAATTCCTAAAGAAAAGCTGCAACCAAAGCTTATTTCAAGACGAATCCTTAAAACAAGTTTTGGACTTATTTTTCGCCTTCAGAAACCTCCTTTTACATTCAGCAGGGAAAAAAGATTTATTTAACCGTCATAAAGTTCACAGAATTGATAATCTTGAGGAGTTGAAATTGATTATTAAAGATTCAAATGGGCTTTACATACTTACAGAAGAAGGTTTTTCCATATTTTATAATCTGTTCGATTCTCTAATGATTACTATAGCCGAGGAGAGGATGAAAAAGATGCGATCATAACAAGCACCTGCTGGCAAACCCCGTTCGCAGTGTAATTTTCTAGAAAAAGAAGTCTGATCTTGCGGGCTGGTTTGCCAGAGGTTAAACGTTCGGCAAAAAATTCCACTCGCAACGTAGCCGATATGTGCTACACTCGCGAATATGAGTGATACAGTAGTGAGAGCTAGGGTCGATCCGAGCCTTAAAAAGGAAACAGAAGCGATCTTTGCTGAATTAGGGTTAACCACCACGGAAGCGATTAGAATGTTCTTGGCTCAAGTGAGGCTAAGGCATGGTCTACCATTTTCGGTATCTGCACCTGTAAGTAACGATGACCTGTTAGCATCAAGTATGACGCGTCAAGCAGCACTAGATTCTGTATTCGATGACTAAACCAGGCGAAGTATACCGAGTTGATTTAGGAATAGGCGGGAAAGTCCGAATGATGCTTGTCGTATCAAGGTTCGATGAAGCAGCTTCACGAGCGTTGTCATTGTGTGTCCCTATTACTTCATCTTACAGAGATACAAAATACGAAGTAGAGCTAGCATCTGCTCATTTCCTAAGAACCAAGAGTTTTGCGAATGTGCAAGGCTTGCAAGCAATTCAAGATCACGAATTAGATGGACCGGTGGGCTTAGTATATGGAGATGTTTTTGTAAGAGTTAAAGAGGCTCTACGTTATGCAATGGAACACTAACAAAAAAGAACAATACACTCTATGAGAAGACTGCCAGCAGAATGGGAAACACAAGAAGCGATTTGGCTCAGCTGGCCACCTTTTGAAAAGCACTGGGGAGGTAAAAAAGAAGATCTTTTACAAAAGAAGTGGGCAGAAATCGCCTCACTTATATCACAGAGTCAAGTTGTTCGTATAAATGCCTCTTTAAAATCGCACGTAAGGATTTCTCAGGCCCTCGCAAAATCAAGCGCAGAGCTGACTAACATAGAGCTTTATGACCACTGTAATGATGACGTTTGGTGCCGCGACCACGGGGCGATTTTTGTGGAAGAGGATAAGGAACTCGTTGCTACTGATTGGAAATTTAATGGCTGGGGGGAACACTTCGCTCCTTATGGTCTAGATGACAAAATGGCATCTCAAATGGCGCAGTCACAAGGAATTAGACACGAACGATATGAGGAAGTGCTAGAAGGAGGCGCGATAGAAACGAATGGAGCAGGCACCCTCCTTACCACGGAGGCAGTGTTGCTTAACCCGAACCGCAACCCTCACTTAAACCAAGCAGGAGTAGAAAAAATGCTTCAGAAGCGCCTAGGAGTAAAAGGCATCATTTGGCTAAATGAGGGGATAGAAGGCGACGATACAGGCGGACACATTGATGACATTGCGCGCTTCACAAATGAAAACACCATCCTCATCTCATCCTCTCAAGAGGGCAGAAATAAAGAAACGCTGGAAGAGAACCTCAGGCGCTTAGAAGAAACGCGCTTTACCACTATAAAGCTTCCCATGCCAGAGCCTTGTGAAGTCCCAGGGTGGAGATTACCCATTCTTCCTGCCTCTTATGTAAATTTTCTCATTACTAACGAGCTAGTCTTAGTCCCTACCTTTCAGCAAAAAGCGAATGATGACTACGCTATAGGAGTCATCCAAGAGCAATTCCCTAGGAGAACCGTTATCGGAGTGGATTGCCTAGATATCGTCCAAGAAGGGGGGGCTCTCCATTGTCTCTCAATGCAACAACCTGCATTGAAAAAGAGTAAATTGTGAAAATAGAATGCTTTCTTTAGTCTCTCTTCTTGATCTAAGAGTAATTTACTATCTGATAGACAACAAATATGAACGTATTAATCGCATGTGGAGGAACTGGAGGACACCTCTTTCCTGGAATAGCTCTCGCAGAAGAACTTGTAAGAAGAGGGCATACTCCATATCTGGTTGTTTCAGAAAAAAGCGTCGATAAAGAGGCCTCTGAAAAATATTCTCAATTCACCTTTATCACCCAGCCTTCTCGTCCGAAGCCCGCGATCACATCTCCAAAGATTCTCGGCTTCATCCTGAGCCTTTTTAAAGTGAAAGCTCTTTCGGCAAAGCTCATTAAGGAAAAAAAGATCGATGCCGTCGTAGGAATGGGAGGATTCACCTGCTTTGGTCCTATCTTAGCTGGGAAATCACGGAAAATCCCAACCTTTCTGCATGATTCTAATGCCGTCCCAGGAAAGACAAACCGCTTTCTAGCCAAGTATGTAAATAAAGTGCTTCTAGGTCTAGAGCCTGCCAAAGCTTACTTCTCAAATAAGCCATGTGAAGTGGTAGGGACACCTCTCCGAGATGAGCTTAAGACCCTTCCAAGCAGAGAAGAAGCGGCTGCCCAATTCGGGTTAAACCCAGATAACCCCACCGTCTTAATTTTTGGTGGTAGTCAAGGGGCTAAAAAGCTCAATACACTCATCCTAAGTGCCGCGAGAAGAAGCCCAGACTCCATTCAATACTTACACGTCGCTGGATCACTCGATTTTGAGCGTGTCGCTTCAGAAAGTAAGCGGATCGAGAATCATTTGCCTCTCGCCTTTTGTGATGACATGCCTTCCGCCTACGCATTGGCGGATCTTGTCGTTTGTCGCTCTGGGGCATCCAGTATGACAGAGTTGTCTTATTTAGGACTGCCTTCCATCCTTGTTCCTTACCCTGCAGCAGCAGATGATCATCAGACGAAAAATGCTCTCGCCTTCTCAGAAAAAGGCGCTGCTATTCTTCGCCAAGAGCGTGATCTTTCAAATGAAAATCTAGAAGCTCTCATTTCTGATTTGATGCAAGACACAGATCAGCGTGAAATACTAAGTAAGAAGATCAAGGAACTCTCCCAAGACCCTGCGGGAGCGATCTGTGATCTTATCGAACAATCCGTATCATGATTACCCTTACCAAATCTCTTTTAAGCTCAGATAAAAAACTTCGTATTCACCTTATCGGGGTGGCGGGTTCAGGCATGAGTGGCTTAGCGCAGCTCTTGCTAGAAATGGGGCATATTGTCAGTGGGTCGGATCGCGTGAACAGTGGAGAGACGGAGCGCTTAAAGAAAATCGGGCTGAAATTCTCCAGTCCGCATAGCGCAGAATGTGTGAACGGGTGTGATTATGTCATTTTTTCTTCTGCGATTCGGGAAGCAAACCCAGCGCGCAAATCAGCTATCGATCAAGGAATTAAGACCCTTCGTCGTGCGGAGTGCCTCGCGGCTATTCTTCATAATCGAGATGGAGTGATCGTAGCGGGAACACACGGCAAGACCACAACTTCCGCTCTCAGTGCGCATGTCCTGAGACGTGCAAATCTTCATCCTAGTTATTACGTCGGTGCGGAAATCCCTATTCTTGGAACGAACGCGAAATGGAATGAGAATGGAAATTTAATGGTCGCAGAAGGGGATGAATCAGACGGCACCCTCGTCCTCTATAAGCCAAAGCATTCTATTATTCTTAATCTAGAACTGGAGCACCTGGATTTTTATAAGGATATGGATCACCTCAATAGTGTCTTCTCCACCTTGATCCAAAATACTCAAGAGAAGGTTATCTACTGTTCTGAGGATAAGAACGCCACCGCCTTAGTAAAACCCTCAGGTAAAGGAGTTTCTTACGGATGGAAAGATGCGGATTACACTGCCAGTAATCTCCTAGAAGGGAGAGGCACCACTTACTTCACTGTCAGTAAACAGGGGAAACCAGTAGGTCGCTTAGAGCTCGGTATTCCAGGAGCACATAACGTCTTAAATGCTCTTGCCGCATATGCTCTCGCGGATCTTCAAGGAGCAGATTTCACCTTTATAGATAGCGCCATGGCATCCTTTGCGGGAGCCAAGAGACGCTTTGAAACGAAATACTACTCGCCTAATTTCCGAATAGTCGATGACTATGGTCATCACCCCACAGAGGTAGAAGCTACGCTGAAAACAGCGAGAAAGTTCGAGCCTAAGAGGCTTGTCGTTGCTTTTCAGCCCCACCGCTATTCACGTACACAAATGCTTGCTAAAGAGTTCGGAGAAGCCTTTGCTCTCGCCGATCAAGTCTATATTACTGATATCTATGCAGCCAGTGAAGACCCCATTCCTGGTATTACTGCGGACACGATTGTTGATGCTATTAAAGAAGAAGGAGATACCAAGGCGGAATCTGTGGGCGCTGTCTCTCAAGCTCATTACCGAATCGGGAATAAGCTGAAAAAAGGAGACCTACTCATCACACTAGGAGCAGGAAATATTCATGAAGTGGGGACAAAGATAGCCAGAGACCTCAATACCTTAGAAGATATTCAACGTTTTCAACCTACTCCTGACTCTGCAACGGCATGCCTTTATGAGCCAATGAGGCGTCATACTACCATAATGATCGGTGGTCCCGCACAATTCTGGATAGAGCCACACACTTTTCAGTCCTTTGCCGCTATCGCGAATACTATTAAGGAGCGTTCTATGCCCATTCGCATCGTTGGGCGTGGTTCTAACCTTCTCGTTAAAGACGGAGGTCTGCGAGGTGCTGTTATTCACCCCTCTGGAGGAGAGTTTTCAGAAGTATCAGTTGATGGAAACCGCATCACATGTGGAGTAGGTGCGCGCTTTAAGAAAGTAGCTAGTGCCGCTCAGTCCGCTGGAATAGGAGGCTTTGAATGGATGGAGGGCATTCCTGGAAACGTAGGAGGAAGCTTGCGCATGAATGCAGGCGCGATGGGCACAGAGACCTTTGATCAAGTCGTAGAAATGACCTTCCTCAATGAGATTGGGAAAATTGTGAAAAAAAGCCGTGATGAGATCGTAGCATATTACCGCAACGTTCCTGAGCTGGATCATAACTTCGCTCTTCAAGTAGTTTTTGAAGGAACGCCAGCTCCTGCAGATGATATACAGGCTAAAATGCTGGAGTCTCGTAATAAGCGAAACACTACTCAGCCAAAAGCTGCTAGTGCGGGGTGTATTTTTAAAAACCCCATGAAAGAGCTTGGTGCTGGAAAGCTTATTGATGAATTGGGGCTGAAAGGCACTACCATTGGACAATCTGAGATCTCAGAGGTGCACGGAAACTTCTTCGTTAATAAAGGCGGAACGACCGCAAAAGAAATGCTCTCTCTTATCAAGCACACACAAGAACGTGCTAAGAAAGAGCGAGACATCATCCTTGAAACAGAAGTGCAAATCATCGGAGAGGATCAGCCCTCTTTTTAAGAGATTACCCATTCTTGAGATGAAAAACTGAGGATTTTAACAGATTGAAAACTTATGTGTTGAATAGGTGCTGAGTAAGGAATAATGATTTAAGCAATCATGCTTCCAACAAAGTCTCTCACAAAAGATATGCTCATCGGGGTGCTGATGGGCGGGCCAGGTTCAGAACGGGAAGTCTCCCTTGCTTCTGGAAACGCGGTGTTAAAGGCTCTACAAGAAGCCGGATATAATGCCATTAAAGTAGACGTTACAGAGCGGTCTCCTAAGCTTCCCGAAGGGCTAGATCTCGCTTTTAATCTTATTCATGGAACATATGGAGAGGATGGCGGACTACAGGCTTATTTAGAAGAGTTGGGTATTCCTTATACAGGAACGGGCGTGGAAAGCTCTCGCGTGGGTTTTGATAAAGTTCTTTCTAAAGAGGAATTCATTGCTGCTGATGTGCCTACTCCCAGATCTCAAACTATACTAACTAAGGAAGGTGTCGCTGCAGTGAAGTTTGACCTCCCCTATGTCGTTAAGCCTCCTCGTGAAGGTTCTAGCGTAGGAGTACACGTGTGTAAAACACTGGAAGAAGCCGAGGCAGCATTTGCAGATGTTGAACAATATAGTGAGGATGTGCTCGTGGAGCAGTTTGTAGCTGGAAAAGAGCTAACGGTCGCAATCGTAGGGGATGAGGTCTTGCCTATTGTTCATATTGATCCAAGTGGAGAGTTTTATGACATTTCCTCTAAGTATTCTTGGCTGGCAGAGCCTGATGATCCTTCTGTTACGACTCAATATCACTGCCCAGCTGATTTGGATGCCGACACAATAGAGAGTGTACAAAAAGCGGCAAAGGCGGCATATGATGCGATTGGAACAGAAATTTATGCTAGGGTGGATGTTTTACTGGATTCTTTAGGAAATCCGTATATTCTGGAAATCAATACTATTCCTGGGATGACTGAAACAAGCCTACTACCAAAAGCCGCAAAGGCTTCTGGTTATAGCTTCAGCGAACTCTGCATTAAAATTGGAGAGCTTTCCCTAGGATTAAGATCCTAATTTCTTAGCTTTACTAGGGGTGATTTCCATCCCCCTTGGCGTTTGAGAGGTTAGGGTAACCATAATCTCCAGAATGGCTAAAAGGCGCCAACAAAACACTAGACTTTCACCACGCCGGGAACGTAACCACGTTCTTTCGGTAGAGGTCATGTCGCCACGTATCATCGCGTATACGCTCATCAGTAAAGCACGGAAGCTAGTAATCTACGGGCTTGTGACCCTTATTTTGGTGTTACTCGCTTGGGCAGTCTTTAGGGCATCAAAATACCTTTTCATAGAAGGGGAGCGCTTTCACCTAACAGAAATAAAAATTAGCCCTGAGCCTGAGGCAGAGTCGTTTTGTTCATATGTCACGCTTCCGCAACTCACTGGATTAGAATGTGGAGAGAGCATTTTTTCTTATGATTTAGATGAAATGGAAAAATCTCTAGAGGCGTATCCTGAGATTAAAAAGGTGTCTTTAAGTAGAAGGCTTCCCGGCACAGTTTCTATAGAAATAGAAGAGCATGTTCCTGTAGCATCCATTTCACACAGTGGGACGCAATACTTAGTTGAGAGTGAAGGGTTATGCTTCCAATCAAAATTAGCGGTTTCCTCCCTGTGGAAAAGCTTGCCGACGCTTATTCCACTTTACCAACATGATTTGCCGCTGGAGACAAAGACTAACTATGTAAGCGATATTGGTATTAAAAGGGCGCTGCACCTCGCTTCTAAATGGGCTGAGTTAAATCCCACTGAGCCGCTCTTATCTATTACGGTGAAAGACTATCATAGCTTGGAGGCTGTTACAAAAAATGGTTCTTCGCTACTATTTGGATATTATGATCATGAGCGCCAAATCCAAGACTATAAGGCACTGTATACTCATGCAGAAAAGAATGAGTTAGCAGTGCGAAGTGTAAACTTACTCCCGTTTAAAAATATTCCTGTGACTTTTGATCGTAAACCCAAGCCTACAAGGCGGCATCAAGCTGTGCCCAGAATTACTCCCAATGTAAAATCACCAGATGAAGATATTCTCCTTATTCTGGAACAAGGTTAATTTCCATGGCTAAATCAAAATATCACGTAGGACTAGAAATAGGAACATCCACCACTAGAATGGTAGTTGCGGAGGTGAAGCCTGACCTCTCAGTGAAAATCCTCGGGCTTGGGCAATCTAAGTCAGCTGGTGTACGCAAGGGAGAAATTCAGGACGTAAATCAAGCACGCGCCTGCATTAAGGCGACTTTATTAGAGGCTGAGGACTTAAGTGATATTAAGATAGGGTGTGTCTTTCTTGCGGTAACAGGAGGGCATATCAGAGGGCTAAATAACCGAGGCACCTTCCGTCTACCAGGTGAGAATGTGGAGGTGATGAATGATCATATTATTGAGGTGGAAGACATCGCAAGTGACACCAGTATTCCAAGTGACCATGGTTATATACATACTCTTTCTAGAAATTACCGATTGGATGGTCAGGAGCATCGCAGCCCACCTATTGGACTATTTGGTAATACGCTAGAAGCAGATTTTCATCTCGTGCATGGTATAAAGACGCGTATCCAAAACACGATGCGCGTAGCAAAAGAGTGTGCTATTGAGATTGATGATATCGTTTTTTCACCACTCGCTTCTGCTCAAGTAGCTTTAAACCGGGAGCGGAAAGAGGCGGGAGCGCTAGTCGTAGATATAGGTGCAGGAACTACTGATTATGTTCTCTACGTGAATGGTGCTATCTTTGCCTCTGGTTGCATCCCGATCGGTGGAGATCATATTCAGAATGATATCCATCTCGTTACTCACGTTCCTCTTTCAAAGGCGGAGAAACTCAAACTTGAATATGGAGATGTCTCAGCGGAGGGGCAATCTGCAGCTGGGACTATTAAGCTTGATGATGATGTAGGGCTCGATGTTCCTGAAATTGAGCGAAGCATCCTTAATAAAGTCATTGCCGCTAGGCTTAATGAGATCTTTAAAATTCTAGAGTCTCGCCTTCCTGAAGGGGTGACTCATCATATCGGCACAGGTATTTACTTAACCGGTGGAGTAAGTAAGACAAAAGGCATTTCCAAGGTCGTCAATGATGTCTTCTCATTACCAGTCTTTCGCCCTGAGCAAACGGATTTAAGTGGCACTACCGCTTACTTTAAAGACCCACAACTTTTCACCACCCTTGGTCTCATTAGATATGCTCAAATCTTAGAACAAGGGGATAAACCCAGCCATAGCCCATTGAATTTCTTCTCTAAGCTCTTTGGTAAATAACAATTAAAATTACTACTTATGATTAAATACGAAAAAGATGCACAGCAAACAATCCCAACCTCCGAGATAAAAATCATTGGTCTTGGCGGCGCAGGCGCAAATATAATAGATCGTGTCATCATAGAGGGGATTAAAGGCCCTGAAATTCTTACCATAAATGCTGACTTAAGAACGCTCCACTGCACTAATGCAAAAGAGAAAATTCAGCTTGGAGAACATGTTACAAGAGGGATCGGTTGTGGCGGAGATCCAGAGATCGGCTTAAAAGCGGCAAAGGAAAGTGAAGAGGAAATTAGAGCCGCTATTAAAGGGAGAAAGATCGTTTTCCTCTGTGTTGGACTTGGTGGGGGAACAGGTTCAGGGGCTGCCCCACTAGTGACTAGGATTGCTAGAGAAGAAGGTGCATTCATCGTAGTCTTTGCCGTAATGCCATTTGGTTTTGAGGGGGCGAGAAGAAAGGTTCAAGCAGAGACGGCTCTCAATGAACTTGCGGCTATGTCTAACGCTTTAGTGACGTTTGATAATGGAAGAATGGCAGAACTAGTCCTAGCTGAACAAGGCATTCATGAAGCCTTTACTGCGGCGAATAGCCTCATTTCTGACAGCATTCATGCCATTTCACGGATTGCACTCTTTCCAGGTATAGTCCACATTGGGCTTGATGATTTGGTGACTACATTAAGTTCTAATAGGTCCAGGTGCCTTTTTGGTTCGGGCAAGGCTAGTACTAAAGATCGAGTCTTAAAAGCGTTGGAGCAGGCTTTAAATAGTCCGCTTCTTGATAAAGGGAAGCTTCTGAAAACTGCTGAATCCGTATTGGTTCATATTTGTGGAGGGTCCTCTTTAACAATGTTTGAGGCAGACCTCATGATGAGTGAGTTAAGCAAAAACCTTAATCCTGCGGCTCAAGTATTCTTCGGTGTCAGTATCGATGATAGTATGGGGCAAGACTTCTCTGTCACCATCATGAGCTCCCTTCCCGAAGAAAAGGTAACCATTCCTATGATTGATGAAGAGAAGCAACTCGATAACCAACCAACATTTAGCTCTTCACCTACTATTTCACTGCCACTAGAAAAAGAAGTGTCTGTGGAACCTGTTAGAATAGAGTCCCAGCCGAAGATGGAACCTGTAGGTATTGAAAGGGTCTCTCCGCCAGCTGTCAAAAAAGAAATAGTTACTCCAGCTGAAGCTAAGGTAGAAAGTAATACTGCCCCAGTTGAGCCTGCGATTAGTCAAGATGTAGAAGCTATTTCCAGAGAAAAATCACTAGGTGTGCAGGAAAATAGAGCAGTATCGGAAGAGCCACTCATCAAAGTTGAATCTAAATCTGTTGAAAAAGTTAAAATAGATTTTATACCTGAAGATGGTAACGCACTAGAAGCAGATGAACCAATTCTTAAGCGACCTATTCAAGAGCCTCTTTTAGAAAATGCCTTTAATGAAAAGGATGATGATGACTTACCTCTTTTGATTCCCGAAAATGAAGAGACAGTGCCTGTTTCGCGTAAGCTGGTAGAACCTCAAATAAATGTAAGGCCTCAGATATCTAGAAAACCTCAGCCAGATAATGATTCAGAAACGAAGGGACCTAGAAGACGCTTTGCGCACCTCTTTAGAAAGCAAGAGCCACAACCCTCTAATATGGAGATGAATAACGATTTGGTAGGTGAGGACCTACCAGAAGAAGAGCCCACTTTTTCCCGTAAACCTAACAAGTTTTCTAATCTTATGGGGGAATCTACACAACCAGAAGTTGTTCAAGAAGAAGCCTCTGATTTGTCTGATGAAGCTAAAGCGCAGAAAGCGGTTAGGCTATCTAACCCTGTAGATGACCTGCCAGACCTTCCTCAACAAGTGCCCTTTAAAAAGCCTTCTTTTGCGAAGACTGTGCGCAATAAAGGTAACGTTTTCACTACTTTTAAGAACGCAGGGACTTTACCTAAGAAAAAAGAAGATAGTTCTTCGGTTACCAATAAGGATCACACTGAAAGGCTTCATGCTAAACCTATAGAAAATATACCATCTAAAGAAGAGCTCCTAATGCCAAGAAGTGGGATGGAAACTAAGTCTGTCATTGGTAAGGTAGAACCAGAGGGGGACTTTTTTAGCAATTCATTTTCTCAATCAGAATTAGAACTGGATGGTAAGCCTAAGGGGAGATTTGAAGGAGAGTCACCAAATGTATACGACGGTGAGGATTTAGATATCCCTACCTTCTTAAGAGATTTGAATTAGTAGTATTAGAAAATATCGATACAAGAGGTCAGACATATCCTGACTTATCTATATGCTATTACTCTATGCCCTTCCTTGCTAGCTCGGCGTAAAGTCCATTTGCGCTTAGGAGCTCGGAATGTTGCCCTTTTTCTACGACTTCCCCCTTATCCAACACGTAAATACAGTCAGCATTTTGAATGGTAGAGAGGCGATGTGCAATTACGATAGCGGTTCGTCCTCGCAGTAGACCAAGCAGAGCTTTTTGGATAAGATCTTCTGTCTCATTATCCACAGAGGCAGTGGCTTCATCTAGGACTAAGATTGGCGGATTTTTTAAGACCGCTCTGGCAATTGCGAGGCGCTGCTTCTCTCCTCCAGAGAGTTTGACCCCACGTTCACCTACGTTCGTATCTAACCCTTCTGGTAGATCTTTTACGAATGAGGTTGCTTGTGCTACTTCTAACGCACGCCAAGTCTCTTCATCAGAGGCGTCTTGATTCGCTATGAGGAGGTTTTCTCTTACTGAACCATTAAAGAGGAAATTATCTTGAGAGACATATCCAATAGATTCGCGTAGGGAAGTCTTACGTATAATAGTGATGTCTTTACCGTCAATCGTGATCTGCCCCATATCGGCTTCATAAAAGCGGCTCAATAAGTTTACGATTGTAGATTTCCCAGCGCCTGTTGGACCAACAAGGGCAATTGTTTTTCCAGCAGGGGCATGTAAATTAAGACCAGAAATCGTCGTGCTCTCGCCATAGGAAAAGGAAATGTCTTGAAACTTCACTTCACCTTGAACTGGCTTCTGTAATGGTTCTCCAGTGCTCATGCCTTTCTCTTCTTCAGCGTCTAAAATTTCAAAGACCCGATCCGCTGCTGCTCTGGAAGACAACGCCATTTGATTAATCTGATGGAGCCTCCCAATCGGTTCATAAAAGAGGCTTAATAACAGAAATGCTCCCACAAACTGACCAGAAGTCATACTGCCGTCCATCACTTGGAGTCCCCCTTGCCAAAGCACTATCACATAACCAATCATGGAGAGAAAGGACATCCCAGGCGAGTATCCTGCCCACCATGCCATTAGTCTGAGGTTTGCTTTTCTTAAGGTGTTGGAGTGCTCATTAAATTTTCGATGCTCAGTGTCTTGTGCAGTAAAGGATTTAATCTGACGAATTCCTGCAATGTTATCATGCAGCAGCGCATTCATATTACTAGAGGCTTCTCGTGGCCCTTTATAGCGGTCTCTCGCATTACGCGTGTATATCCAAGCTCCGACCATGAGAAGAGGTATTGGAAGGGTAGCCCATAGTCCCACCTGCAGGTTCATGAGATAGATGCTGGTGCCTACGATTATCACCTGCACGAGCGCCATCAGCCCTTGCTCTACGCCATCGATAAGGATACGTTCCATCGCCGTCACATCCTCCGTGACTCGTGTCATAATGTCTCCAGTTCTCCGTCCATCGAACCACTTGACTGGAAGATTTTGTAAACGCTTATAGAGGTCAGAACGGATATCGAAAATCACTCTCTGCTCAAAGTGGTTATTGATTACGATGCGGCATGCATTCAGACCGTCTTTTAGGAAAAAGCCCAACAGCGTTAAGAGCACTAAAGGCAGGAATGTAGCATACTCTTTATTTGGAATGACCTCATCAATGATCTTCTGCGTGACCTTTGGGAAAATGAGGGTGCAGCATACCGAGGCTATAGCGCAGAAAAGCTGTCCGCTAAACATTAAGCGATAGCGCTTGAGGTAAGAAAGGACACGAAGGACAGAATTCATAAGAGGATACTCACTCAATGGCGCAAAGACGCAAAAGGTATTTTAAATTATATCTTAAATTTAACCCTTCCAAAAGAAAGAGGAGGGGCTTTGTGCCCTCCCTCTTAATCTAAATTGACGAGATAGAACTATGTCTTTACTCAACAATCGTGTTTTGTTCATCACGAATCGCAGTAGCGATTACTTCCTCACGAATGCTTTCATCCCCCTTACGTCTTGCCCAAAGATAGACAATAGGAGAGGCGATGAAGATTGATGAGTAGGTTCCCACAATGACTCCGATGAGAATAGCAAAGGAGAAATCCTTCAGCGCTTGTCCACCGAAGATGAAGAGGACTAAGACTACGAAGAAGGTCGTTAATGAAGTCAGAACCGTTCGAGACAAGGTAGAGTTAATCGCCTCATTCATGAGGTCTTCAATATTTCCTTTCTTCATCTGAAGCGTCTCACGGATACGGTCAAAGACGACGATCGTATCATTAATGGAATATCCAGCAATCGTCAGAATTGCGCCCACATGAATGAGTGAGAATTCAGAAGTCCCTGTGAGCCAACTGTAGAGACCGATACATCCTAAGACGATTAAGAGATCGTGAAAGAGCGCGGCGAAAGCACCTAAGGCAAAAGAAAATTCAAAGCGAACGGTGATATAGACCATGATGCAGGCAAGGCCCAAGAGTAGTGCCAAAACGGAATTCATGAGGAACTCTTTACCAAGTGTTGCACTTACAGAATCGTCTGATGCTTCCACATTGGCGAGCTGAGGAATATCCTTACGAACTTCACGCTTAATTTCATCTACATCCTCCGTCGCGCATTTGATGCTTAAGAGTTTTCCTGAAGCCTGTGTGGTTTCCTCCTGAACGAGAGGGAGTTTCTCTAAATCAAGGTCAGAGATCGCTTCTACCACTTTACTTTCTGAGAGATCTGCATCTCCAAGCTGGAACTTCACTATAGAACCACCGACGAAGTCGATACCAAGTGCTTTATCACCACGCACCCCAAGAAGGGCAATGGAGGCAATGAGGATAGGAATGGAAAGAGTGAAGGCGACCTTGCGCATGCGCATGAAAGGAAACTGCTTCTTTTTGAAGAGATCCGCAAAGCTCAACTTCTTAATGATTCCTAAGTCATGCCCCCAATAAAAGAGAACGCGGGTCACGATGAGTGCGGTAAGAAGGGATGCTAAAATACCAATCGTTAATGTAATAGCGAAGCCTTTCACCGTGCCAGAGGCTTTCCAGAAGAGAACGAGTGCCGTAATGAGCGTGGTGATGTTCGCATCGAAGATGGCTGAGAACGCTTTCTCATAAGCGGCTTTGATAGATGCCTTCATCGATTTACCTGCATTCATTTCTTCTCGCAATCGCTCATAAATAAGAACATTAGCGTCTACCGCTACCCCGATGGTAAGAATGATACCTGCGATGCCTGGAAGGGTGAAGGTGAACTCAAACATCGCCATCACCCCGAAGAGGAGGAGTATGTTAATCGCGAGGCCGACCAAGGCGATAATCCCAGCGGCACGGTAATAGATGAGGATAAAGATAAGCGTGATAGCGAGTCCTGCGATCCCTGCGGTAATCCCTTGTTGAACTGTTGCCTTACCAAGACGCGCGGAAACTTCACGCGCTTCTTCAATTTGTAATGGGTTTTTAAGAGGGTTCTCTAAGGCATTCGCTACTGTGCGCGCTTCCTCTTGGCTGTCCATTCCACTGATGGAAAACTGAGCCCCAAAGATTCCTTGCACGGTCGCGGCATTGATGACTTCACCATCCAGCACACTTGCCATCTGGTCTCGCCCAAGCTCCATGCTACTCGTGGCTTTAAACATTTCTTCACCACCTTCATTATCCAGCTGAACTTGAATCACTCCTCTCTGTCCTTGGTCGACATAAGCTTGCTTCACTTTATCTCCAGAGACGATAACGCGTCGGTTCAGTAGCAGGTCGATCGTTCTTGGATTTCCATCTTCATCCTCGGTCTCGTATTCTTTTAGCTCATATCCTGAAACTCGCTTGCCTGCCTTTGCTTGTGGTGCGAGGTAAGCATTTTGCGGATGCACCGCTCGGATTTCCAGCTTAGCTACTTGTTGGAGAGTTTTTCGCACTCCTTCAGATTCCTCTTCACTAATTCCAGGCATCTCCACGATGATGCGGTCATTCCCTTGTTGTTGGAGAAGGAGGTCTTTTCCGCCACCAGCATTAAGTCTTTTTTCAATGGTAGCCATTGCAGACTTCACAGCGTCAGGGCTGATAGGGATGGGATTTCCCGCCTCATCAATGTTAGGAACGATCTTTAGAGTGTAGGAAGATCCACCAACGATATCGATCCCTCCTTTTAGGCGTTCTTGGGGTGGGAATAATGCCAGACATGCAACAGCTGTAATCCCGATAGTAAGAATGGTGCCTACATTTCTACGTGTGCGGTCTTTATCTGAAAACACATACCATAAGAGCAATATGAGGAGGGAAAGCCCGACGAAGAAGACAATGTTTTGCATGATTCTGGAAATAAAAAATTACTTTTTACCCTCTATCTTAGCTGGGGCTTCTTCCTTAGATGACCCAGCAGGTATAATACTAGCGATATTAGCAGCTTCCATTGTGATGAAGACTCCTTCAGAAACCTTCAAGCTGACCGTAGTATCACCTTTATGATTCACTACCCCGTGGATTCCGCCTATTGTGATTACTTTATCCCCTTTTTTAGCCGCCGCTAGTTGCTGCGCTAGTTTTTTCTTCTGCTGTTGCTGTGGGCGGAAAATGAGAAAATACATCAGCATCATCATTCCAAGGAAAAGGAAGATCGGGCTTCCGAGCATTGATGCTGGTCCTGTAGGGGCTCCACCTGCCGCCTGTGCGAATAGGGTAAATGTATCTGTCATAATTTAAGCTTGTTTTGCGTTATAACGCTTAGTGAATTCAGTTTTAAACTCAGTAAAGCGATCCTCTGCGATAGCCTGTCTCGCTTGCGCAGTAAGAGATAAGTAGAAATGCAAATTATGAAAAGAAAGCAACCTTAAAGCAAGAATTTCACCTGCTTTCAATAAATGGCGTATATACGCGCGGCTGAATTTCGCTAAATGAGGATGGCAGTTTTCTGTCAAAGGAAGTGGATCTTTTGCGAATTTTTCATTCTTGAGGTTGATCGGTCCATCTTCGGTGAAAGCCTGCCCGTGTCTTGCGCATCGCGTGGGATGCACACAATCAAACATATCTACCCCTCTGCCGATCATCTCTAGAATTTGTGGAGGTGTCCCAAGCCCCATCGCGTATCGTGGTTTGGTTTCTGGGAGAAACGGCACTGCATTATCGATCGCGCGGAACATCTCTTCTTCGGGTTCTCCCACCGATACCCCACCAATCGCATATCCATCAAAGTCTAGATCGGTAAGTGCCTTCGCGGATTTCTCTCTTAGATCCGCATACACACTGCCCTGCACGATCCCGAACTGTAATTGCCTCTCTGCGGCGGAGCGGGCCTTCTCAAGTCCACCCGCTGCGGGGGAATGCTCCTCATGCCACTTTTTACATCGCGCTGCCCAGCGGGTAGTAAGATCTGTGGAGCTTTCTGCGTAAGCACGGTCGCAAGGGTATGGCGGGCATTCATCAAAGAGCATCGCAATGTCTGACCCTAAGGCGGATTGTATCTCCATACTGACCTCAGGGCTGAGCATCATCTTGGATCCGTCTAAGTGGTTTTGGAAGTTCACCCCCTCCTCCGAAATCTTCCTCAGCTTAGCGAGAGACCAGACTTGGAACCCTCCCGAATCAGTAAGAATGGGCTTATCCCATGCGGAAAACTTGTGTAAACCTCCTAATTCTCTAATCGTTTCATGCCCAGGTCTGAGCCAAAGGTGATAGGTATTTCCTAAGATGACCTGCGCGCCCAGTTCTTCTACTTCTTCTGGATGAAGCGTCTTCACAGATGCCTGCGTCCCCACGGGCATGAAAATAGGTGTCTGGATATCCCCGTGCGGAGTAGTGAGAACCCCATTACGCGCTTTAGATCCTGAGTCTGTGCAGAGTAATTTAAACATTTAGTTTTCTAATCCTAGGTTTTCTTTCCTTGTCTGTATTGATGAGATCGCGACTATCAACTTTAGGAGGTGCGAAAAATTGCGGGTTTTTGTGGGTAAATGAAATGTCGTCTCTGCTTTGGTCAAGATGTTCTCCATGTGATTTTAAAGTGAATGAGTTACAGTCAGATGTATACTGGTAATCTCTTCCCCACGGATCTTTAGGAAGCTTTTGAATTATCATTTGCCATCTAATAGGAATTGGAGGCTTAGAGGGCATTTCTAACAATGCATGTAGCCCTTGGTCGGATGTAGGATAAGAACCATTAAGAGTAAAATAAGTAATGAGTGCGGATGAAATCAATTTAATATCCTTATTTACAGTTTCTGTTAAGTTATTCGAGCACCCAACCAGAAATAGAGTGGCAAATAAGATGAGAAGAGATGAGCGGAATATCATTTGGTGTGACATTAGGATCATTCGTCGGGGTGTAAATAATTTTTCCTTACATCAGCACATGATGCTTCTTCCGAACGCTCAAACGCTAAGTGTCTGAAATCGATTTTTAATCAAACACTTGCATTCTTTGTGTTTTTTTAGAAGTTCCCTAAAATGATTTCTATTTTACTGAATGCGGTGAAGGGATATACGATTGGAGCCGCGAATGTGGTGCCAGGTGTTTCCGGTGGCACGATGGCGTATTTACTCGGTATTTATGAGCGATTACTGAATGCAATTAAAGGGTTTGATCTGGAGGCGATTAAGTTGCTGTTTAGCTTTAAAATAAAAGAATTCATTGAGAAAACGGATCTCACTTTTCTCGTCAGCATTTTCGTAGGTGTGGCGGCGAGTTTTCTCACCTTAGCTAAGTTTTTGAAGTGGGGGTTTGAGAATTACCCTCTCTACGTCTGGAGCGTCTTCTTCGGGCTGATTCTAGCCTCTATTCCTTCTCTTTTGAAAAGTGTGCGTTCTTGGAATGCGGGATGCGTCATGTTCGTTATTGTCGGTTTAGTTTCGGCGGGATCGATGGCTTTCCTTACTCCCGCCAGTGAAAATACGAATTTCCTCTATCTGATGCTTTGTGGGGTAGTAGCGATGGCAAGCATGATTATCCCAGGGCTGAGTGGCTCTTTCGTCCTTCTCCTCATGGGGAATTATAAGCTCGTGATGCTTGATAGTGTCTCGGCATTGGGAGATGGGAATTTTAGCGAGGCTTTAAAGGTTCTCATGCCTGTAGGAATTGGTGCAGTTATAGGGCTGGTCTTACTCGCGCGCTTCTTGAGCTGGCTTTTTAAGAAATATCATGATCTTGCGCTTTCGCTGATAGGTGGTTTTGTAGCAGGCTCACTCGCGGTGATTTGGCCGTGGAAAGATACGGTTACGGAGACCTTCACGAAGGAAAGCGGGGAAATTAAAGAAAAGATCACTGGATTCACGAATTGGCTCTTACCTGACTTAACCGCTTCTGGCGATTGGATCGCGATTGGGTTTTGTGTCCTGGGCATTATCTTACTCTTACTTACTGAAAAGCTGGCGGGGAGTAAGGAATCCTAGAAAAGAATTGCACGCTCAATATGTGCGTTTATATAGTCATCATATGGCAGACGAAAAGGTATCTCCAGATGCTTTAGCAAAAATCCATCATGGGTTTCGTGCCATGATTTTATCACGCACTCTGGAAAATAAACTCTCCAGCCTCTATAAGGCAGGAAAAATCGTAGGCGGAGTATATCTTGGAAAAGGACAAGAGGCGATTAGTGCCAGTCTTGGAACGGTTTTAATAAAAGGAAAAGATGTCTATGCGCCGCTCATTAGAGATCAGGCGGGGCGCACCGCGTTTGGTGAGGATTTACTGGATGTCACGCGCACATACTTAGGAAAGGTTACGGGACCGATGAAGGGCAGAGATGGAAATGTTCACCGCGGGAGACCGAAGGAAGGAATGCCAGCAATGATCAGTCACTTAGGAGCCTCTCTTTCTTATATTGCTGGGATGCTTTTCGCACGTAGATTGAGAGGAGAGCTGAATGACGCGATAGGCGCAGCCACCTTTGGCGATGGTGCGACTTCTACTGGGGCGTTCCATGAGGGCTTAAACCTTGCGGCAGTAGAGAATCTTCCTATTATTGTGCTGGTGGTGAATAATAGCTTTGCGTATTCCACGCCTAATGACCGGCAGTTTTCCTGTGATAATCTCATATCGCGAGCGGAAGGGTATGGAGTTACTGGACATGAGGTAGATGGGACAGACTTTCTCGCATGCATGGATGTAATGACGCAGGCTGCAGAATCAGCGCGTGCAGGGAATGGTCCTCAGTTGATAGTGGCGAATGCTCTCAGGCTTTGTGGTCATGGTGAGCATGATGATGCTAAATATATTCCTGCTGAACTACGTGCTCAAAGCCGAGATTGCATAGAAGTGGCAGAGTCCCAAATGCAAGAAAATGGCTTCCTCTCATCAGAGGAGATAGCCAATATAAAACAGGAGTCCAAAGTTCAGGTGACAGAGGCGGTTGCAATTGCGCAACGCGAACCGACTCCAGACCCTAGAAAAGATGACTGGCAAGCTCTAGGAATGAAAAATACGATACTTTAAACTATGGCACTTACCTACATTGAGGCAATTCATACTGCACAGCGTGAACTTTTAGAGGAATCCGCTGATGTCTTTATTTACGGGCAGGATGTAGGCGCATTTGGTGGTGCCTTTAAGGCGACGGAAGGGCTTGCGGAGGCATTTCCTGGTCGTGTTATCGACGCCCCTATTTCAGAAGATGCAATGGCGGGAATGGTCATAGGCGCAGCAGTAGAGGGTGCGCGGCCAATCTTAGAGATGCAGTTCGCTGACTTTTCTTCGGTTGCTTTTAATCAGATCGTGAATCAGGCGGCTACGCATTACTATCGAACAGGAGTGCAAGTTCCTATTACGGTGAGGCTTCCCTCAGGAGGAACTCCAGGATCAGGCCCTTTTCATAGCCAGACGATGGAAAGCATCTATGCGCATTACCCCGGGCTAATCGTTGTAACACCAGCAACGGTGGCGGACGCGTATGGCATGCTAAAAGAAGCGGTCATGATGGATGACCCAGTGATGTATTGTGAACATAAGTTTCTCTACCGCTGGCTTAGAGCCGATGAATTAAAGAAGAACTCGCTACCAATAGGGCAGGCAAGGATCGTAAGACCTGGAAAGGACGCGACGGTTGTGACATACAGTGCGATGGTGCATGAAGCCGTTAAAGCGGCGGAGATGCTGAAAGAAGATGGATGGGAGATAGAAGTAGTAGATTTACGTTCGGTTAAACCGATCGATATAGACACGATCATGGCATCTATTTCTCGTACTGGTCGCTTGTTAGCACTAGGTGAAGGGTTTCCGTGGGGCGGGGTAACAGCAGAGGTTGTTTCACTGGTGGTGGCAGAAGGATTTCATCTTTTAGATGCTGCACCAATGCGTTTAAACTCTAAGGACACCCCAGTTCCCTATCACCCTGATTTATGGGCTGCTCATCGCCCAACGCCAGAATCTATTTCTGTTAGTCTCAAACACCTTTTAAGATTATAAATACCTATGCCTAAAGTAGCGATTACCATGCCCCAGCTCGGCGAGTCCATTGCCGAGGCGATCATCGTCAAATTTCTTGTGAAACCTGGAGATACGATAGAAGTGGATCAAGAGGTGATAGAAGTGGAGACGAATAAGGCTACGATGGGGGTAACTACTCTTTGCGGCGGGGTGCTTTCTCAGTTTCATGTGGAAGAAGGGACGAGTTATGCAGTAGGAACACAATTAGGTATTATCGAGGCGACTGAAGAGGAAATCCAAGCGACAGGAGTAACTCCTATTGGTCAGAAAGCAAATACGGAGGAAGAGGGTGAGCTTATTGAGAAGACTCTCTCACATGGTGATAATCCTGCGGTGAAGCAGGACAGCCAAATGGATTTACCAGACGCGATTACGATAGAGCCTTCTGTGAATGGTTTACCTGTGCCTGTAGGAACTAAGGGTGCAAATTATATTTCGCCTAGGATGCGTGCTCGCATGGATGACCTAGGGCTTAGAGCGGCAGACATTTCTGCAGTTTCCGGAAGTGGAGCTGGTGGCCGCGTAACGATTGAAGATTTAGAAGCATTTCTTCTCAGCATAGAGGACTGGCCGAAAAGCAAAGCCTCTCCAATGCGATTAGCGGTTGCTGACGCAATGCGTAGATCTTGGACGAGACCGCTTGCGACGGTTGGGATGCCTGTGGTTTTAGATAAGGTGCTAAATCACAGACGTAAGCAGTTACCTAAGCCAGGTCTCACCCTTTATGTTCTTCGGGCGTTTGCTTTAGCTCTGAAGGGAGATCCTGCGTCCGCTGGATACTTAATCGGGGAAAATATTGTCTATCCGCGTGCCTTCGATATCGGGGTGGCAGTGCAAGTTGAAGATGGCGTAGTAGTGCCTGTAATCAGAGATGCGGATACGAAGACCGTTCCACAACTTAGTGAAGAGTATGCAGAGCTCGTAGATAAAGCTCGGGGAAGAAGACTTGGTAAAGAGACGCTAGAGAAGGGAATTGCTACCGTGACGAACTTCGGAACCTTCGGGCTTGTCTCAGGAAACCCTATTCCATTACCGAACGAAACACTTATTTTAGGTCTAGGAGCAGGGGTGAAGAAGCCAGTGTGGAGTGAAGAAACGAACACTTTTATCCCAGTAACTACTTGTGAGCTTGTTATTACATTTGATCACCGCGTCGTCGATGGCGGTGGAGCTGGAATGCTTCTTCAGAAAGTAAGAGACCTTTTACAGAAGCCAGAACTGCTTTAAGGGCGAGCCTGAGCTTGGGTGCGATATTCAGACTGCCCCATGTGAATGAGTTTAGAGCGCGGGTCTATAAGGGCTTGGCTAGCTTTGAGAAAGTCTACTCCTAAGATTCCATCAACGCTAGAGCCATCCGGGAGCTTAAAAGACTTTTTTACGTTGGAGAGATTAGCTACTGCAAGCGGTAGGTTTGACATCGTTGTTTGACCAAATTTTAATTGGTTAACGATAGTAAAGCCGAGGGAGGAAGAATCTCCTGAGATGTCGATCATCTTACTGTTAGTCTTAACGACGCGCAGCCCCAATTTCTTTGCAGAAGCCGAGTCTATAATGGAAACTTCAGCCCCCGTATCGATGATCCAGTTTGTAGAGTGCGTGTTATGTCTCCCTTTCAAAATCAGATGAGAATATTTATGATGAGAAAAGAGAGGGAGGGGCTCAAAGCCAAGTTGAGGGGTCTTACCTAGCAAAGGAAACTTGCTATGACTTAAAATATCTTTTCTGGGCATCCATACCTTTCTAGCAGCGATATCAATTACAGTGGCGCTTTCCACCATCGCATCTAGTCCAACTTGCCCATTATACTTTCCTACGGAGGAGCTTTTGCTTTGCCCTTCATTTATAACGACTACAAATGGATTCAGTTTTTGTGGTCCGTATTGTAGGCTGGTTACACTTAGCTTAGAGCGGATTTTTCGCCCTAGAGCACCCTTACTAATAACTTCAAAATCGGTGTTTTGTTTCAAGCCTATACTTTCTGCAGAGTCCTTATCAATGTCAGTGCTATTTGCTCCTGTATCTAAGAGCATTCGCATCTCATTTCCTGCTATTTTTATCCTGCTCCAATATCGAGCGTCATCATTGATGGAGTGAAGATTATGTGCCGCATAGCCTTTACTTCTTAACACCTGTTCACGTGCGTTGCCTGAAGTGTAATTCGTCGCGCAGGAAGCAAAGAAAAAGGTAACGGGAGCTAATAGGAGGAGAAAACGATTCATTAAGGCAATATAGAAAATGAATTTCCAAAGCATTTGTAAACTACATACAGATAATTATGAAATCTTGAATCATTTATCGCTTTGCGTAAAATGAGCGTGACCTTAATGGAATAGTTAACTAGTAAGATATACTCTATGAAACCTAGCATCGCGGATATATGCCGATCTAATTCTTGTGTTTACACAGGGATTGCGATGTTTTTTTTGGTGAATGTCCTTTTTTCGGAGTCTTCTCCGGAGGAACTCATTAATGCTAGGAAAGCAATAGCAAGTGATAGTTTCTCACTTCTCCAATCCGGTGATAAAGCCTACGCTTCTGGAGATTTAACCACAGCAGTGAGAGACTTCCAAAAAGGGTTTGGTCAACTTTCTGAAGGTGGAGGAACATTAACATTAACATTGAAGGCAGAATTGGCAGATCGCTATGGCACTGCAGCCTCACAGGAGGCTAAGCGATTAATGAGAATTGGAGATAGAGAGGAAGCAAAGGCACTTTTAGAAACGGTTTTGTCTGAGGACGTAGCTCCAAATAATCAAGCTGCCCTGAGAGCTCTTGAAAAATTAAATGACCCTATATCATCTAACCCTGCGTTGACTAAAGCGTTCGTCCAGGATGTAGACCAAGTGAGAAGATTACTCTACCAAGCGGAAGGAGCCTACAACTTAGGGAAATTTGATAAAGCCGAGGAGCAGTATAAACGTGTTTTACAAGTCGATTCATATAATAAGGCGGCAAGAAGGGGGCTAGAGAGAGTGACGCAAAGAAAGGCGAATTACTACCGCGCCTCATACGACAGTGCGCGCGCTAAGATGCTTTCTGAGGTGGATAAGCAGTGGGAGCTAAATGCGGTTACACCAAGAGGCAATAGTGAAATTATGACCGAATTTAACGCAGACCAGGCGGTCTCCTCTCTGTCAAATAAGCTGGACACAATAATTCTTCCAAGAGTGGATTTCCAAGGAGAAGACATTTACGAAGTGATAGATACTCTTAGGGCATTATCAAGAAGCTTAGCATCAGATTCGCTTTACACAAATTCAGGATTACAGTTCGTCTTAAAAATCCCTGAAAATTCCGAGGTTCTTTCTAAAAGAATCACTCTCAATTTAAGTAATGTTCCACTTCGCAAAGTGATTGAAAGTGTGGCTTCTGATTTAGGGTTGAGCGTCAGTGTAGATGATTACGCTATAGTGCTTTCTTCTAACGGGGACTCTAATGACTCTTTATCGACGAGGTCATTTAACGTCTCTCCCAATTTCCTCTCAAGGAGTGCGAAAAAAGAGCAGCCTAGCGATGACCCTTTCAGTCTCAATGAAGAAAGTCCAGATGGCGGCTTACGAGGAAAAAGGCTCACAGCTCGAGAAATTCTAGAAGATTTTGGTATCCAGTTTGAAGGCTCTGCGATAGCATCATTCTTGCCATCAACGAGCACCTTAATCGTTAAAAATACTTCCGCGCAATTAAATGCGTTAGAGAATGTCATACAGGCTTTAGCTAGGGAGCAACCTGTAATGATCGCACTAGAGACGAAGCTTATTAGTGTGCAAGCATTTGGTGATGAAGAGTTGAGCACTGATTGGACAGTTGAAGGAACTATCCTAAATGCAATTGCTAATGGCATAGGGTTATCTGCTGGAACCGTGGGAAATGGAAAGACAAATGAAGGCATCACAGGCTCTCCGCTTACGGCAGGGAATCGCTCAGGAGGAACAGCAACTGTACCTAACAGTATTGATCTAGTCACTGAAAGGGAGATTGGAGAGCCTGGAAGGGTTCAAGCAAATTACGACCCCTTTATATTTGCAAACACAGGGGACAGGCAAGATGCTCTATTAAGTGGCATCATATCTGATCCTGGAAGTTTAACTACTAATAACCAAAACTTTGCCCCTTCTCCAGGAGTGTTTTCAGTATCCGCCGGATTAGATTCAGCTACGGTGAATGCGATGCTCAGAGGGCTTAGCCAAAAAAAGGGAACAGACTTCCTAATTAAACCAAGCATTACAACCCGGTCAGGACAGCTCGCAACAGTAGAAATAGGTAAAGAATTCACATACGTTTCTGAGTATGAACCTCCTGAAATTTCACAAGGGACTCCGAGAAATGATAGCAACATCAGTAACGGTGAAATAGATGATTTGCTCGGTGTGGAAGGAGATCCAACATGGTATTATATTTGGGATCCAGATGATTTAGAAATTTTAGATGCTGAAATTGATGGGGTTAGTTACCAAAGTTTCACTTCAGCGGTGACTCCAAGCCACCCCTCCACATTTAAAACAGTAATTCTAGGAACGGAATTAGAAATTCAGCCTACACTAGATGAAAACGGGAAGACGATTAGTCTTTCTATCAACAGCGTTTATAGAGACTTTGACGGCTTCATAAACTACGGGTTTCCGATCAATGCCTTTTCTACCGAAATCAAATTTCAGCAAAGTTACATTGACGATAACATCGATTTTCTAACTCAAGAGCTACCACCTGAACTTGACGCATTTATTAGTTTTGGTTCCGATGAATTTCCAGACCCTGGAGCGCCGTTTCAAGAAAACATTCTAGAAGTGCAGGAAAGGTTTTTCCAAGCGACGCCTAACTTCATATTGATGCCTGTATTTCAGACCATCAGAGCTCAAACAAATGTGACAGTTTATGATGGGGCCACACTCATACTCGGTGGACTCATAAATTCAACAAGACGGAAGTTAGAAGATAAGGTTCCTATTCTTGGTAGTCTCCCATTAATTGGTAAAGCATTTACTTCAGAGATTGACCAAACGGTAAAAAAACAGATTCTATTAGCAATAACGGCAAAGGTAATTGATCCTACTGGTCGCCCAATACATTCATCATTCTAATGTCAAATAAAGAAAACCAAAGCCACTTTTCTGTAGAAGATATGGTGGATGCCGCCCACGATAAAGCGAGTAGGGACCGAAACCCCGAGCAAAAGAAGGAAACACGTGAAGTTATCGTCCAAGAAGATGGAACAAAAGTGGTGCGCGTAAGAAGGAAAAAGAGAAAATCCTCGACGAATGATGAGCTCCTTTCTACAGCAGAAGATGAAAAGAAAAGCTATGTGAAATTGCTTTTGATCTCGCTCGCCGCTTTTGCAACTATAGCAATTATCCTACTGGGCATCTTTTTCTTTAAAATCGCATATTATAATAATCCTGATTTCATAACAAACCTAGAGAATGCATTTAGCAAAAAGTTACATTCTAATGTTCAGCTAAACGGCTTCCGCTTAGGCCCTACTAATTCGATAATAAGGAAGGTAACAATTACTTCTAATACGAATGAGTATCCCTTCTTTAAGGGGGAAATTAGTAAGCTGAGTTTTAGTCATAAACCAGAAACAGTCATCTTTGGAGGTATCTCTGGAGGCGATTCTCATGGGCAATCTGCAAATTTCATTTTTGATTATGATGAGCCAGTAGAAGTAAAAAAAATCAATGTCAGGCAAGATGACTTCTCTATACCTTTCGGCCATAAGAGTCTCGGTATATCTGAAGCGAATATCTCTTTTTCTTCAGCTAGAAATGCACCTCAGATTAAGGATGTAGGTCTAAGGTTTCTCATTAGAAGCGATGACAAAATGCAAGTGTTTCTTAAAAGTGGTAGAGTAGAGAACTTTCCGAATCTACCTAGCACCTTAGAGTCCGCTATAATAGTTAATGACGGAGAAGAGTTAGATATAAAGTCTATAAAACTTAGTAACGGATCTGTCGGGATTATTGATATAAATGGAGAGTATTCAAAGCTAACTCGGCTCCCCCAAACGTTAAACGCGGACTTCAAAAATATGCGTTTAGAAACCCTTCATAAAAACCTCTCTGAAATCATGGAAGCCCGCGTTAACTCAGAGAAAGGGACATTAGAGATTTCACCAGAGGCCAAGGTATTTGCCTTGAATGCAGACTTACAAATGGCGAACGTTGGGTTTTCACTGAAAAATTTCAAATTTTTAGAGGATATCGGGGAGAAGCTCGGAGCATTAAGTTATTCTTACGTGCGTTTCTTAGATTCCACAGATGTCAGTATAAAGATTGATAAAGAAGGTTATACATTTAGTAATATTGACTTTGAGAAAAAAGGAAATCTTTCACTTTTGGGAGAATTCCATATAAGTAATGATGGCACTCTTAATGGACAACTTAAAGTGGGACTTCCTACTTCTAAAATTTTAAGAGAATATCCAGAAGTTCAACGAGAATCGCTCACCACAAACAAGGGATATAGCTGGTTTGACGTCACTCTTTTTGGTAATACACAGGAGCCCAGAGATGATTTTTCTCAGAAGTTTGATGCCGTTGTAGACGCCTTAAATTAGCATTCTAATATGGCATGTATAATGCTTCTTAAGTATGTTTCCTTAATATCAAAATGTGTAGCCCAATAATACAGAAATGAACATTGGCTTTGTTTCAACCCGTTTTTCGGGAACAGACGGCGTTTCACTAGAGACTCTAAAGTGGGCAGAGATTCTTAAAAACCAAGGGCACCAAGTCTTTTGGTTTTCGGGATTAAGTGACCATGACTCTCAAAATTCTATGTGTGTTCCAGAAGCATTTTTTGGTCACCCTGAAAATGCGTGGATCTCAAAAAGAATCTGGAATGTTGTTAAACGTGACCCAAAAGTGACGGAGAGAATAAGTGAGATGTCTAATTATCTTAAAGCGATGTTAAAGCGCTTCGTAGATAAATTTAACATCGAGTGTCTCGTGCCAGAAAACGCACTTACTATTCCTGTTCACGTTCCACTCGGGAAAGCGATCACAGAATTCCTCGCAGAAACGCAAATGCGTGCAGTAGCACATCATCATGATTTTTACTGGGAGCGTATACGATTTTCCGTGAATGCTATACCTGATATACTAGACATGGCTTTCCCACCACGGCTTCCGAACCTTAAGCATGCTTGCATAAATCAACAGGCTCAGGAACAACTTGCCTTACGCAAAGGAGAGAGTTCTACCCTAGTGCCGAATGTCTTTAATTTTGAGAAAGAACCGCCTGGGGTAGACGAATGGTCTGCTGATGTGCGCTCTGAAATAGGGATTGCTGAGGATGATATTTTAGTTCTTCAGCCTACTAGGATTGTTCCAAGAAAGGGGATAGAACATGCGATTAAGCTTCTCGCAATGATGGAAAACTCCTCACGGTGTAAGCTCGTCATTTCACATCCTGCAGGGGATGAGGGGTATGAGTATCAATCAATGCTTCAAAAATTAGCAAAAGATGAAGGGGTAGATTTGAGGATTATCTCTGATCGCGTTTCAGAAACTCGGCAGCTTAATATGGAAGGCAAGAAAATGTATACGCTTTGGGATGTTTATCAGCATGCAGACTTGGTCACTTACCCTTCAATTTATGAAGGTTTCGGTAATGCCCTTCTTGAAGCGTTTTATTTTAAGAAGCCTGTTATTCTCAATCGTTATTCTGTCTACGTCCAAGATATCGCACATAAGGGGTTCCAAGTCATTGAAATGGATGGCTATGTGACAAGAGAAAATGTGCAAGAAGTAGAGCGGATTCTCCACGATAAAGAGCTCACTAAGAAAATGGTGGAAAAGAACTATGTGCTAGCCCGCAAGCACTATGGTTATGAAGCTCTCGGGAAAATCTTAGAGCCTCTTTTTAGTTGAGTTCACTTCTTTAAACTATCGTTAACGTTTTATGAAACTACTTCGCCGTCGAACTTTTGCTAGTATGAAAAAGCGTCTTGCTCACCTTTACGGGCATGATCGCACCGATGAGTTAGCAGACCGTCTCTATATGTTGATCGGGAGGTATGGTTTACAGCCACAAGGTGGAGAGCGAGGAACTTCTGAAATTCCGTATTGGGATGAGAAAGATGTGGTCCTCATTACCTACGGAGACATGGTCTCTAACCAAGGAGAGGCGACGCTGAGTACGCTAAAGAAGTTTTGTGACCTTAGACTATTTGGAGCTATTAATACGATTCACATCCTTCCTTTTTATCCCTATTCATCAGATGGAGGCTTTTCCGTTATAGATTATCGTGCCGTAGACTCTAATTTAGGAACATGGTCAGATATTTCAAAGCTTGGGCAAACGTATGACCTAATGTATGATTTGGTATTGAATCATTGCTCAGTGGAGAGCAGTTGGTTTACGCAATACCGAAATAGAGTATATCCATATGCAGATTATTTCATAGAGGAAGGCCCCAATGATGAGCGCCTGAAGTATGTAACCCGCCCCCGCCCCTGGCCACTTCTTACTGCAATGGAAACAGCAAAAGGAGAAAAACATGTTTGGACGACTTTTAGTGATGATCAGGTAGACTTAAATTTTAAGTCTCCAGATGTTCTCTTTGAATTTTTAGATATTCTCTTGAGATATATTGACTCTGGGGCGCGGATTATAAGGCTTGATGCAGTAGCTTTCCTTTGGAAAGAGCTGGGAACGAATTGTGTTCACCTTCACGAGACTCATGAAGTCGTAAAGCTTATGCGAGAAGTCCTGCAGACTGTGGCTCCTCAGGCGATTTTACTGACAGAGACAAACGTCCCACATGAGGAAAATATTTCTTACTTCGGAGAAGGGGATGAGGCTCATATGGTCTACAACTTCGCTTTGCCTCCACTATTACTACATGCTTTATTAAAAGGAGATACCAAATATCTGCAAGCATGGGCAAGAGAGCTGCCTCTATTGCCTGAGGGGTGTACTTTCTTTAACTTTACTGCAAGCCATGATGGTATAGGAGTACGCGCAATGGATGGACTAGTTCCTGATGAGGAATTAGATTGGGTCATAGAGCGCGTTAAGGAACGAGAGGGGCTAGTGAGTTATCGTGCTATGCCAGATGGGACACAGAAACCTTATGAATTAAATATTACGTATCGTGATGCGCTCTCAGACAAACAGAATAAAGCGCAGGGAGTAAGACGGTTCCTCTGTTCTCAAGCCATCATGCTAGGGCTTAGAGGGATACCAGGAGTCTATTTCCAGTCGATCATTGGAGCAAGGAACTGGCAGGAAGGTCCAGAAACAGAGAGTGGTGAGAAGCGAGACATTAATCGCCAGCGATGGGATTGGGATGCTCTTAACGATACCTTAGATAATAGTGATAAAGATCAAGCATGGATTCATAATTTATATGTCTCTATGCTAAGGGTAAGAGCTACGCATCCTGCATTTCACCCAGCTGCTGCGCAAAAAATTATTCCTACTGAAAGTGAGCTCTTCAGTTTTATAAGAATAACTACAGACGGCGAACGAAAGATTCTATGTATCTATAACTGTAGCGATGAGCCACAAACATTTGCTCAAAGTGTGATTGTTGAGGCACTTGGTGAAAGTCAGCAATATCGTGACATTCTGAGTTCTGCGCCGATAGAATGGGGTGATGAATCGCAGATTGAGCTAGGTCCGTATCAATACCTTTGGGCAGAGGGTTAAAATATCCTGATTTTTTTAAGATAATTCGTTGCGTTTTCCATAATGCTCCACCATCGTACTAAGACTAATGCACGAAGATGTTCAAAAGCTAGTCGACGCAGGGAGAATTTCACAAGCTGTAGGTGAAAAATTGTCTACTCTTGCACCTGGAAACTATGTGCTCCACGGAAGCTGGGGAGCTGGAAAAGTAAAAGAGTGGGATCTATTTGGAGGGAAAGTGACGATCGACTTTGAAAAGTCTGAAAGTCAAGCCATGGGGCTAAAGCTTGCTTTGAATAAATTAGAACCTTTAGAAGAAGGTGACATTCGCGTCCAACGCTTGAATTCTCTCGATGAACTTAAGGAACTTGCAGAGCGCGATCCGGGTGAAGTCATTGTTCGCCTGCTTAATGCTCATGGCGGAAAGCTGACGCCAGACCAAATTGACACAGAGCTTTCTGGTTCACTCATTGATGAAGATAAATATAAAAAGTGGTGGGATAAGGCTAAAAAATCTCTTCGTGAGTCTAAACGTGCCAACGTGCCAACTAAGAGAACGGAACCTCTTACTCTTCGTGATGCGAATGAAAGCCCTATAGAGTTTCTCGTAAATGAATTCGAAGAAGCGCGGAATCTTAAAAGTAAAGTTAAAGCTCTAGATGGAGTGAAGTCCGAAGAGCAGGCGCTTAGTGAGGACTCATCCTTTATTGAGCGTATTGTTGCTCAAGTAGAAGAGGTGTCGCGTAAGTCAATGAAGCTACAAGCAGGGCTTACTTTTGAGCTTCTCTGTATGAGAGATGAGCTCGTCGATTTAGTAAAAGACTACACCCTTCCAGGCAGTAGCTTTAGAATTCAGGAAGCATTACAAGAATATCCTGGTGGACTAGCGGAAGCAACCTCAGCGCTTGCATCCTCTCGTCAGCGCAGGATTTATGAAGCCTTTCCAGAAGCATACGAAAGTAAGTGGATCCCTAAGTTGCTCGAAATTTTTAATAACATCGGAACGCGTGGAGTAGGTGAAATCGCTAAAATTTTAGAAGAAAAAGGCGAAGAAAAATCTCTCCAAAAGCATATAAAGAAAGCTCTCTCCTTAAGAACGCTTGGTCCTGATGCCCTATCATGGATCTGTAGAGAAAGAAACAAAACTGCCGAAGCGAGCTTCTCTCACCAAGTCGGATTGTCCGTCCTTAACAACATCGAGTCTGATTATTTAGAAGATGGACCTAGAAAAAGTAACCGATTACAAGCGCTGGTTATGGAAGATAGAGAGCTTATTACTGATTTCCTTAAGGATGTAGATACTAACGATATTTCAAACTTCGCCAAAAAGCTTCTGAATTCGCCTGCTTTCCCTGACCTTGATCGGAAGTCCTTAATGGCGCGTATAATTAAGACTTACCCAGATACAGGTGAACTGATGAAAGGGTCTGTTACGAAGCGCGATAAGAGCCTGATTGTATCATGGGAATCGCTTGAGCGAAAAAAAGAGGAATATAAAGACCTTGTTGAAAACCGCATCCCTCAAAATATTAAAGACATCTCCATTGCACGAAGCTACGGAGATCTTAGAGAAAACTTTGAGTATAAGGCCGCGAAAGATATGCAAGCCGTTCTGAACCGCCGTAAGGGAGAAGTAGCGCAAGAGCTGAACTTGGCTAAACCAACAGACTTTAAAGGGGCTGACAGCTCAGCAGTAAATGTAGGAACGATAGTAACACTCAAAGCTGAAGACGGAAAAGTCGTGGACTATACTATTCTTGGCGCATGGGACGGAGACCCAGAGAAGAAAGTTCTTTCTTATAAATCGGTCGTTGCAAAAGGTCTCATAAACAAAGAGGTAGGGGAGAAAGTCTCCGTTTTAGACTTTGATACTGAGAAAGATGTTTCTTTCGTCATCGATGCCATAAAAGCTTACGCATAAACTCTTCCAAAATAAGACGAGCCTGAAGAGAGAAAGTGCAGAGCTTTCCTTTTTAGGTTTTTTATTGTCGCGAAGGGAGCTTTTTTAAGGTCTTAAAGGCTTCTTTCTTTTTTCCGAATGTGAGGTCGTCTCTGAGATTTAAGGGAGGAGAGTATTGCATGTGTGGGATCATCGCGGCTTGTTGATGTTTTCCGCCTCTATCCAAAAGAATGAGAGTGTGTCCAACGCGTTCTTCAGGCTCAAAGCATCCTAATTTTTGATCTGCAATCTTTAGAGAAAAGGGCGTGCCCTTCCATTTAGCATAGTGTGTAGCCCCCATGGCAGAAATAAAGACTTCATCGAAGTTAAGCTGTAAATAGAGATCTTCTTTTGAAAAAGAGAGGAGCTTAAGTGGTAAAACACCTTTAGGGAGACGCTCTTGAAATTCTGTGTTAAGAACAACAAGGCGAGGCTCGAACGAATCTTTACTTTTATTAAATACGGGTAGTGCGATCGCTGTAGTGGTCTTATTTTTTTCTATCTCCAGCTTTATGGGGCTTATAGTGAGACCATCACTAAAAAGCTTTAAACTGTATTTGCCGACCTTAAAATAAATTCCAGAAATGTCGTCTCCAGAGGTCATTGGTTCTTCAGTCAACCGCTTAGAACCTAAGAAAGGGGTAAAGGTTTCATTCGGCCCCATAAGATTGTAAACCCTCAAAAATCCGACATCTGGTTGCCCGAGCGCTAGAGAGGCAATGGAGAGTAGAACAAGAACGGCTTTCATCGTGCTGCGGAGTATGTCTTAATGACTGGTATTTTGGTGGAGTCTGCTGAACAACTTGTACCTAAAGCTGAATAATATTGCGGTTGTATCGTTACATCTAAGCATTTGGTTGCGGATCTGGTCTCGCCGTTGTGATTGTATTCTGCCTTTATGTGGATACGATAAGAACGAGATTTAGTGGTGAAAAGATCATTGGTTCTACGGAAAAGCTCTTCTCGCCCTTCATCACTCCAGACGCCCCGCTCTATACCAAACCCATTAGTTACAGAGCGATTCCCCTGATAAAGAGCCTTCTCACCGAAAAGATACAAATTACGGCCGTCTAGGGTTGCTCTCGCGAGGGCAATGTCAGAAAGTGAGAGAAAGGGAGACTGTCCTCTACAATCTGTAAGACCCTCGACTAATGGATTTGCTATTTTTGAGGAGACTTCTGAACGAGGCTGACGTGTGAATGAGCCCAAAATTTCATCATCCTCATGTGTAAACCCTGCGAAAAGCATTTGTAATACTTTCTTGGGTGCTGTGTTTAAGTTGATTCGAGATTTTAGGGAGCGAAGCTCGGACTCAGTGACGCGAAATTGGTCCAGCAGTCTAGAGGCTTCATACCCTTCTCGTCCTCCGCCTACCAATCGGTCATAGCTGGGGTCAGCATATGGATCAAAGGCATTAAATTCAGGGCTGCCAATTGCTAGGGTGATCCCTCCTCCATAGTTTCCAAGATGTTCCCGATCAAGATCTTGCCCGTAGTATGCATAATCTGCACTTAACGAGGTAGTGTAGTCAGTGCTATCGCTTTCATCGTCTGGGGTGTTATCATTATTATGGGAGGTCTGTCGCTTTATGTCTTTCCACTGAGCGGGGTCATAAATATTACCTAACTCTCCAAGACTGAAATAACTCCCTGCATTTGAAATGGGCTGAATAAATTTTTTCGATTCTGTTTTAGGATATGGGATCACTGTATTCCCGGCGATAGGAGAGCCTTCTAATATATATCCTTTTTCACCAGGAAGGTAGGTAGAACGATGGCTACGCGTAGAAGGTGGATGAATACCGAACGCACCATTGTAATATCCATCTGGGAACTTAGCCGCTATATTCATCCTCCTATCAATACTTAGATCTAAGTGCTTCTGTCCGCCAAAGCATGCATTAGCGTAGCTCGTGGTGTAATGCCCATAGGGCCCGAAAGTGAGCGTTCTAATGGCATATGCATTATTTCTCGGATCTCCGACGATTCCCTCATACCTTAATGGGAGACTCAAATAAGCGAAGGTGTGCCCATCTCGGCTACTAGTATCGCTATATACAGCGGTCGCCCCCGTTCCCCAACGGAAAGGGGTTTGGAAGCCGCACACTTCTTGAAATTGGTCTTCAGAAGTAGGTGGTGGAGAAGCATCGTTCATCCCATACCAGTATAGTTTACAGATATTGACTCTAGAGAAATCTCTTTTCGCAGAGGCACTATCGGAAGAGGCTCCAATGAGGTAGTGGGCATAGCCATCTAAGCCGTCTTCCCCATCAAAGTCATGGCTGCCAAAGTAATCTACAGGAGTGGGGTTTAATGAGTCATCAAGATAATCTAGAGTGACTTCTATGACTTTATGCTCATTGGCGCTTAATCTCACCGCTCCGTTCCAGTAAAAGAGCTTTATCTTTCCAATGGGATACTCTACTAGTTCGGTACTGATGTAAGCGAGGCTATCCGATGGGAGAAACTCAAATTTCACATACCCCTGAATATCTTTATTCGTAGGGTTGTAGAGCCCTAAAAAGGTTCGCACCTCTATCGCATTTTCACCTCCTGAGAATCCCGCAGAGACTTTACTTCTCTGCGCGACATCCGTTAATAAAGGTGCGGATTCTATTCCTCGATAAAAGCTACGGCTGGCATCAAAATTTACATCATCTAACGTAATGTTCTCTCCTGCAGGTAATTGTAAATCGAACCTCTTACTTATTGAGTTAGGGTTAGAGTCGGCATAATCGATGATGTTAGCCGCGAGGGTTTTAGTGTAAGACTCTGAGGTCCGAAGCCCTCCATAGCGTGTGTTAGAAACGTTATCGTTGGTCACAGAGATTCCAATTGCTTGATATTCAGAAGGGGTATCTTTAAACCCTCTCACATTCTTTATCTGATCTGAAAGTTCTGTTACTAATAGTTCTCGCTCGTCACCAGTAGTAGCAGCGTCTGCACGAGAAATGATGTTATTTAAGTTCATCTTTAGTTCGCCTGCATTCTGATATCCATGCCCATGGGGAACGGTCTCTAACTCATAGGTATTAGAAAGTCCGACCGTGACGTATCTTTTAAAGTCTATGTAATCTGCCTCTAGTTCTGAGGTGATTATTGAGGGGTTTAAGGCATACGGTGCAGGATTACTCTGAATAATGGGTTCGAACGCGTGGGCAATTCCATTACTTATTCCTTCTGTAGGGTTTTCTAACCTGTTACCTAATGGGTCAGTGAAATCTACAGGGTATTCTTGATCGCTGATGCTGGTATTATTCAGGATATTAAAGCCCAAATGTCTTTGGTCTAAGATCTTCATCTCATAACGCCCTTCAATTTCACTTTGTAAAAAAAGCCCTTCTTTCTCATCTGCGAGGACGCTGCTGAGAAGACCGCTTGGCGAAGCTAATGAGGTCTCATAAGGAAGCGATGGAGCATAATTTGTACTTTCTAATTCTGCGTTTTTATAGATCAGAGACTCATAATCCAGAAGCCCGTTGAGGTCTTCTATCCAGAAAGAATAGGAGGTTTGAGGATTGCCGTTTTCTTCTTCAATAACGACCCGAGGCGCATTGAAGGAAATCGTTTGTGTGTCATCACTCGATTTGTATGCGAGATTGTTCATACTAATAGGCAGCCTTCCTACATCTAGGGTATCATCGTATGCCACGTATCGGTCATTTATAGGCGTATCTTTTTTCTGTAGCGAAGCTCCGCTATAGAGTGGTTGATGATACCATTGGCTACTTACGGGATCATACCAAGAAACGAGATAGTATTCTGCATCGTCACTGGCATCTTGATGCACATGTGTGATGAAGTTATCCCGATTAGTGGCTTGGGAGAGCATGGATATCGCATCACTCTGAGCGGACTCTAATGCTAAATTGAGCTTAAAGTGCTCGGTTTGCGTCTGCGCTGATTTTTGTGAGGTTTTAGAAATGTTGAGAGCAGCGATCGCTAAGAGAAGTAGACCTGAAATGGCGAGGATAACAATAGGAAGCGTGAATCCATTGGTGTTACTAAGCCCTGCCCGTTTCATCAGCCCTGTTCTTATAGAGTTAAACTTTTAGTGAAGAAAACCGCAGTAGGTAAGATGTCATCACGTCCTAAGTATTGACCATTAATTAGGGTGTCCCATTGCCCTGCAGTGAGACTTTGGGCAGAATTTTTTGGGCATACTTTAATCTGAAAATCCAGTTTTCTGGGGATGAAATGATGGGTGCCTAATGTATCATTAGATTTTAAAACCTCATGAAAATTACTAGGAAAATTATCGGCTCCGCTTGGAAATTCCGCCTTTAAAGCATCAACAGTTTTATAATTTTGAGAGAAGCTTTCTAAAATTTGAGTAGTTGTAGAGCCATCAAGTGAAATTAATTTCCCAGATAAGTTAATGGTGAATTGAGCAATATTATTTGCGACTAAGCTGAGAACTGCTGGCGATAAATCAGAGGGGAATCCCCAATCGGCATCATCATTCTTGGGAGTTCCTTTGATAAAGCTTGCTCCCCTTGGGATAGCCGCCAGCCCTCTAGGGGTAGTTTCTGGTGCTTGAGTAGGATTAATGAGGTTTAACCGAGCGAAAACTCTATCTGGGGGAGTAAAATAACGGAAGAGTTTACGCGAATACCCTATGTTATTCGCGGAGAAGTCCTGAGATAGATCCTCACTCTGCGTATCCTTTGTAATCGCGGTAAAGTAGAGGACATGGGCGATGTTTTTACCGTCAAATGATTCTGCCTCTTCTTTTGAAATAAGGATGAAAAAGCCTAATCGATCACATGGAAACCCCTTATTCATTTCACTTGGGAAATATGTTCCGTAGGAATAATGACCTTCCCATGTAGTATAAAGCCCTTTTGCGATGTCCCAACCTGAATCCGCGCCACCATCTCCATAGCTTAGAGGTAATTGTAAGATGATATTACCTAAATCATCCTGAATCCACTCGGTAGCAGAGCGTGAAGCCGAGGTTTCGGAGATGCCATTAGAGATTTGTTTATATCCATTAGCGCCCACTTGTAAGAGAGAAAGAACGCCAAGTAGAATAATCGTGCTAACAGCCATCGACACCAAAAGCTCGGTAAGAGTGAAGCCGCATTCTTTCCTACTGACTGCGGTGTTTCTCATGGAGCACTATAGAGACGGTAAAATGTGGAGGATTTTCTAGAACTGGCAGGAACTCCAGCAGGGTATTCTATGGTGAGTTTGAAGCGCTCAGTTCTCGTGGAATCCTTACCTGAAGTGTCATTAGGCGCAGCCACGATGGTGGCAATGTATCCTGAGGTCACTTCTTGGGAGGAGGTCATAGGAATATCTGGGTTCTTCAAGCTCCAGCTCTTGTCTCCTATGTTTAAAACTCCATCTGAGGCGTAAGGCTTCGCCTCACTTGTGAATAAGATGCTGAGAGATTCTCCTGATGAAATACTTGGAAAGGGCCTTGGTGTATTACTGGGGAAGAAAATGCTCGTTTCATCATTCCAAGCAAAAGGCATTTCTGAGAAGACATATGCCGCCACTTGAATCAGCTTGGATTCTTGCGATGCTTTTCTCTTAAAATCCAAGCTCATAGTGAGCGCGGCTAATGTGGTGGGTAATATTAAGGCAACTACACATAGAGAAACGAGGTTCTCCACCAGTGAAAAGCCTTGAGGTTTATTACTATGTGCACAGAGATTTTTCATGACTACATAGAGGGGAGGGAAATGGCACTTGTCAGCGGACTGAGATAGATAAGCTTTCCATTCACATTCTTGAGCGTTTGTTGAGATGAGTTTACTTGAAAACTATCTAGTTCGTCTAACCTTGGTGTGACTGCGCCATCCTTAACTCTTGCCTCACGAATAAACATGAAAGCTCCTTTTTGCGATTCAGAGGTTTGTTCGTTAACGTATTTTGAAAGCGTATTGTTATCGGGATTTTTACTGTTCTGAGCGCTAAAGTGTTTCGAGACAACTGCGCCATCCCCATCAAAAATAATATATCGGATATCAGGGTGTTTATCTGTCACGCTAGAAGCTCTCTCGTGGCATAAATATTCAGTGTCATTGCCTCCAGCGTAAAAAAGATTTGGGATATCTCTATTATTAAAGTCTATTTCCACCGCGGTATGAGGAGGTAAGGTAAGCCAGCGTTGTCTGAGCTTTAGCTTATCGCTTAAAGGATCAATAGCTTCATCAACATTTGTCGGCGGGAAGCGAGCGATGGTAAGTCTGCGGTAAGAATCATGATCAGAAGGATCACAGGAAAGGAGTAGAGCACGATACTCTCCGCTCGCTTTAGCTTCACTATGTGCTTGCTCTAAGAGTGCGGTGACTTGCTCGGTGGCGAGAGTTACTGAGTCTGGCTTTCCAAGTGATGATAGCCCAGAGATGGAGAGGCTTAAGAGAATACCTGTAATGGTAATCACCGCCATAAGCTCAGTAAGCGTAAAGGCATTTCTCTTTTGCTGCCGATTCAGAATTATAACTGTAACCTCCTAGCCATTTTTCGGTGCATGCTGACATAATCCCGATTGAATGGCAAGGCTCAGGTTTACTTGACTCAACTGCCTAGGCAGTCGAACCAATCGGGCTACACTAATCCTTTTTCTTCCGCGTATTTCCTTACATCCGCGGTGATTTTCATCGAGCAGAATGTAGGACCACACATGGAGCAGAAGTGAGCCGTTTTAGCCCCCTCCGCTGGGAGGGTTTCATCGTGGAAGTCCACAGCACGGGCAGGATCTAATCCAAGCGCAAACTGGTCTCTCCAGCGGAACTCAAAGCGCGCTTTCGAGAGGGCGTTATCACGGATTTGCGCTGCTGGGTGCCCTTTAGCAAGGTCAGCTGCATGGGCGGCAATTTTGTATGTGATCACTCCTTCACGAACATCATCACGGTTAGGGAGTCCGAGGTGCTCCTTAGGCGTTACGTAGCAAAGCATAGCGCAGCCATACCAACCGATCTGAGCCGCTCCGATTCCCGAAGTAAAGTGATCATATCCCGGAGCGATATCGGTAGTAAGTGGTCCTAGGGTGTAGAAAGGCGCTTCATGACACCACTCAATCTGCTTCTGCATATTCTCCTGAATGAGATGCATAGGCACGTGCCCAGGTCCTTCATTCATGACTTGGCAGCCTTTAGCCCAGGCGCGCTTAGTGAGCTCTCCTTGCACTTCTAGTTCCGCAAGTTGGGCGTAGTCATTCGCATCCGCAATCGATCCAGGACGAAGTCCATCTCCGATAGAGAAGCTCACATCATAGGCTGCACAGATGTCGCAAATTTCATCCCAGTGGTCATAGAGGAAGTTCTCCTTCTCATGATGAATACACCATTTGGCGAGAATCGATCCACCCCGTGAAACGATCCCTGTCATGCGCTTAGCGGTGTGGGGGACGAAGGCTTTTAAGACGCCTGCGTGAATCGTAAAGTAGTCCACTCCTTGCTCTGCTTGCTCGATAAGAGTGTCACGGAAAAGCTCCCATGTGAGAGCCTCGATCTGCCCGTTCACCTTTTCTAAGGCTTGGTATATCGGCACTGTTCCGATGGGCACGGGGCTATTTCTCATGATCCACTCACGGGTTGCATGAATATTTTTTCCGGTAGAGAGATCCATCACGGTGTCTGCGCCCCACTTGGTAGCCCAACGCATTTTTTCCACCTCTTCATCAATGGTGGAAGCCACTGCCGAGTTCCCGATGTTCGCATTAATCTTAACGAGAAAATTTCGCCCGATTGCCATTGGCTCATTCTCAGGGTGATTCACATTACAAGGAATGATCGCGCGTCCGCGTGCTACTTCAGAACGCACAAACTCGGCAGTAATAAAGGCAGGAGTCATTGCTCCCCAATTTTGTCCCGGATGTTGGTGCTCTAGGCGATTCCGTGGAACTTGCTTGGCGGGATCTATCTCAGAAGGACGAGGCATCTCATATCCCTCTGGAGTGGTGCAAAGTTGCTTAATGCGCTCAGAAGCCTCTGGAGGAAGATCTTCTAATTTCGGGTAGGAATCGGCAATCGTTTTATACTCTTCCTTACGCCCTAGGTTTTCACGAATCGCCACATATTCCATTTCTGGGGTGATGATTCCCTGCTCAGCATACCACTTTTGGGTTACGGGATGTCCCGCCGATGCCTTCAGAGGTCTACGTTTTAGCCCAGGGTATTCCTTAAGCTTATTTTTGGAGGCTTTCTTGGCATTATAAGTCTCCGCATGAACGTCAGAAAGATATCCATTATCTTCAGGCTTCATGTCACGGCCTTCATACTCCTCCACATCTCCACGAGCCAAAATCCATTCTTGTCGCATTGCCGGAAGACCTTGGGTCACATCGCCCTCAAAGCTTGGATCTCCCCATGGACCAGAGCAATCATAGACACGCACAGGATCATTCTTCACCTTCGTGCCATCGGGAAGCTCCGAATCAGAGACGCGAATCTCACGCATCGGCACATCAATCTTATGTAGTTCTCCTTGAAGGTAGATACGGGAAGAATTCGGAAAAATCGTTGGGTCTTTCTCCATCGCTTGAATCTCCTTAGAATTATCGATGTCTTCTGTGAACTGCCCGGTGTAATCTCCGCGCTGGATCGTGTTCTCAGGAGTTTCTAATGTTGGCGTACTTTCGTCTGGAGAAATCATAGTATTGGTTTATTCAACACAGGAGTTGTAACTTTAGAAACGACTTCTCAAACGGTATACAATAGTCTAAAAATCGCTCCCTTCGTCGGCATCACCCGCATCAGGTTCAAAGGGTTGTGCCATCATCAGATAAACACTCTCAGTCCATTCGGACACCCCTGCTGTGATAGCAGGATATGTGTGCTTTTAAGAAAGTCAAGAATACAGCTACTAGTGTTACTACTTGAATAGGAAGTAAACGCCCACCGCTATAATCCCGATCCATACCGACCAGATTTGGGTTTGCCCAAAAGATCTAGCACCTGGTGTTTCAGAAGGATCATCTGGATGAGGACCGAAGATCTTCTGGAAATTGATAATCAGATAAATTCCACCCCAAACCCATGAGAGGAGGAAGAGAAATACCAGTGATTTTTCTAAGAGCATCGGTTAAACTGCCTTTTCTTTATACTCCTTACTAAACAGAGAGGCCCAAATCAGGAGCCCCGCCGCTACGCAGATACAACTATCTGCGACGTTGAAACTCGGGTAATGGTAGTCAACAACAGGGATCACGAAGTCTAAAAAATCCACCACGTAACCCTTCGTGAATCGCGTTAAGAAAGAGGCGTCCTTATACTCCTCTAAGAAAAAACCTTGGAGCAAGCGATCCGTGAAGTTCCCGATGATACCAGAGATGATGAGGGCGGCGGCAATCTTGGTAACACGCGTCGGGAAGCCTCCTTTTTTCCAAAAGAAGATGATTCCCACCAGAGCACCTGTAAGAATGAAGGGAAAGACCAGTGGAGCCCACGTAGAGCCATTCCCGATACCCCATGCCATGCCCTGATTATGAATACGGTTTATCCAAAAGACTCCATCGATCACAGGATTACGATCAACCACGTATTGCCCAAACTCGTTGAAGTGTGGGGCTTTCATATTAAAGACCACCCACCACTTAGTAAGCTGATCAATCACATAGAGCGGGAGTGAAATTTTGAGAAACCAAGGAAGAAACTTAGGCGCGTCCATGGCATTTTCTTATCCATAGATTTATAAATTTACCACAGATTTATGAACTGTTTTCAGATGAAAACAAAATACATTGACCTTCCACAGCCGACTCTTTAAGTCCACGGTATGGAACCGCTCTATGAAGGGAAAGCGAAGCGCCTTTTCGCTACTGAAGATCCTGATATCCTTCGCATGGAATATAAGGACGATGCCACCGCATTTAATGCGCAGAAAAAAGCGCAGTTTGAGAATAAAGGGAAGCTGAATAAGTCCATTACCCTGCTCATTTATAAAATGCTGGAAGAGCGCGGCATAGAGACGCACATTGTGAAAGATGTGGACGAGGTGAATATCCTCGTGAAAAAGGTCGATATCCTCCTCGTGGAAGTGATTGTCAGAAACATCGCAGCGGGTTCATTTTGTAAGCGTGTAGGCGTAGAAGAAGGAACACCTTTTAAGGAGCCGATCGTAGAATTTTCCTATAAGTCAGATGAATTAGGAGATCCGTTAATCAACACCGATTACGCGCGTGAGCTCGGACTAGCCACTCCAGAAGAGTGCGCGGAACTCAAACGTCAAGCCCTGGAAATTAATAAAGTCCAGAAAGAGTTCTTCGCAAAGTGCGGGTTAAAGCTCGTGGACTTTAAGATTGAGTTCGGACGCCCAAGCGATGACCCATCCAAGATTATTCTTGCTGATGAAGTTAGCCCGGACACCTGCAGGCTCTGGGATATGGAAACAGGGGAAAAGCTTGATAAAGATCGTTTCCGCCAAGACTTGGGCGGAGTCATGGAAGGGTATGCTGAAATCCTAGAGAGAATTAAAAACGCCACTACTTGATTACCTCTCGCAAAGCCGCAAAATTTATTATGTCCGAAAATGAATTAGCTAAAATTGTGGTGCAGAAAGTTTATGAAATCCACAAGACTTTAGGTCCTGGACTTTTAGAATCAGTTTATCAGCGAATATTAGCTTACGAATTAAGGCTAGAGAAACTAAACCTCAAAACGGAAGTTGTGATTCCCTTAGAGTGGAAAGGGAACAAAATGGATGAGGGCTTTAGAGCTGACATCATTGTGGAGGATAAATTACTCATAGAACTTAAATCCGTTTCAGAAATGAAGGACGTGTTTCTAAAGCAGACACTGACCTATTTAAAATTAACTAAGATCAAGCTTGGACTTCTTGTAAACTTCGGCTCAACAGATGTGTCAAGTGGAGTGAGAAGAGTCGTTAATGGGCTTGAAGAATAAAAATTGCGCCTTTGCGGCTTTGCGAGAGATATAAAAATTATGCTTAGAAGAGTATACGTTGAGAAAAAGGAAGCCTTCGCGAGAGAGGGGGAAAGTTTACTTCATGAATTAAAAGAGAGCCTAGGAGCGCATGCCGTGACGGGGATTAGAGTGCTCCAACGTTATGATGTAGAAGGCTTATCCGAAGAAGAATTTGCAGAAGCCTGTCGCTCCGTTTTTTCTGAGCCTCAGGTGGATATCTTCGATGTAGAAATGCCTATTCTACCGACGGAAACCGCCTTTGCTGTAGAATACCTTCCAGGACAGTTTGATCAACGTGCAGACTCCGCCGCTAAGTGCTTAAAAATCCTCACTGGAAATGACTCCGCGCTCGTTGCCCACGCTAAGGTTTACTTCCTTACTGGCGACCCGAGCAACGAGGAACTTACAGAGATCAAGAATTACGTCATTAATCCTGTGGACTCAAGGGAGGCATCTCTGCTGGTCCCTGAAACACTTTTAAAGGAGGCTTCTGAGCCCGCCGATGTCGCTATTCTAGAGTGCTTCATCTCCAAGTCTGAAGGAGAATTAGCTGAAATGGCAATGCAATACGGGCTTGCGATGTCCGTAGCAGACCTGCTTCATATCCAAGCGCAATATCGTGATAAGGAGGAAAGAGACCCCACTATCACGGAGTTAAAAATGCTCGATACCTATTGGTCAGATCATTGCCGTCACACCACCTTTTTAACGGCACTGGATCGGATCGACTTCGCCGAAGATTGCCCGCCATGTTTCGAAGAGGCTTATGCGTCATATAAAGAAGCTCGGGATTACGTCTATGGTGCAGACACCCCACGTCCAGAAACGATGATGGACATGGCATGCATCGCCATGAAGGAGCTCCGAAAGTCTGGTGAGCTCGACAACCTAGAAGTCTCTGAGGAAATCAACGCTGCCTCGATAGAAGTGCCTATCGAGATCAATGGTGAGATGGAAGATTACCTCATCATGTTTAAGAATGAGACGCATAACCACCCCACGGAAATTGAACCGTTCGGGGGCGCTGCGACTTGTCTGGGAGGAGCAATCCGCGATCCCCTTTCTGGACGTTCTTATGTTTACCAAGCGATGCGTGTGACTGGAGCCGCCGATCCCACTCTTCCATTTGATCAAACGATGCCCGGTAAGCTCCCGCAGAAGAAAATTTGTGTAGAAGCCGCCGAAGGATACTCCTCTTACGGAAACCAGATCGGGCTCGCCACTGGTGATGTCTCTGAGGTTTACCACCCAAACTATGTCGCTAAGCGCATGGAGATTGGAGCCGTCGTAGCTGCCGCACCTAAGAAAAACGTCTTTCGAGGCTCCTCTTCTCCAGGAGATGTCATTTTACTCATGGGTGGACGCACTGGTAGAGATGGAATTGGTGGGGCAACAGGCTCATCCAAGGAACATACTGAAACCGCTCTGGAAAACTCAGCGGAAGTGCAGAAAGGAAACCCGCCAGTAGAGCGCGCCCTCCAACGCCTTTTCCGTAATCCTGTCCTCGCGCCTAAGATTAAGATTTGTAATGACTTTGGTGCTGGAGGTGTCTCCGTAGCAATCGGAGAACTTGCCCCAAGTCTAGAAATCGATTTAGACCAAGTGCGTAAGAAATACGATGGTCTCGACGGCACAGAGATCGCCATTTCTGAGTCTCAGGAACGAATGGCGGTGATCGTCTCACCAGCAGACGTGGATTACTTCATCGCGGAAGCGGATAAGGAAAACCTCGAATGTTATAAGGTGGCCGATGTAACGGACACGGGACGTCTCGTGATGAGATGGCGCGGAAAAGTGATCGTCGATCTAGAGCGTGATTTTCTTGATACCAATGGAGTGACGCCAGCGTCCTCTGCACGAATTGAAGCACCCATTTCCGATGCTTCTCCGCTTGGGAAAGCATATCAAGGTTTATCGGAAGGAGAGATAGAGACGCAGTTTTATAACCTCGCCGCAGATCTGAATTTCACCTCACAAAAAGGTCTTAAAGAACGCTTTGATGGAACCATCGGAGCGGGTACCGTTCTGCATCCGCTGGGAGGAGAAAACCAGCTCACGCCACCAGATGCAATGTGTGCCCTTGTGCCAGTGCTTAATGGCAGCACCAACCATTGCACCTTCTTTTCATGGGGCTTTAATCCTCGTCTCGCAAGCTGGTCACCTTTCCATGGCGCCGCTTATGCCCTCACGCAATCCGTTTGTAAGATTGTTTCGGCTGGTGGAAAACTGGCGGAAATTCGTCTCACCCTCCAAGAATACTTTGAGAAACTGGGGAGTGATCCCGTCCGATGGGGGAAGCCAACTGCCGCTCTTCTGGGAGCGCTCCATGTCCAACGCTCATTAAGACTCGCTGCCATCGGTGGTAAGGACTCCATGTCTGGCACCTTTAAGGACATTGATGTGCCACCTACTCTTGTATCCTTCGCCCTCGCGCCTGGACTAGCTACGCATGCCATGTCACCAGAGCTTAAGCGAACCGATACATCCCTCTATCTCGTTCAAATTCCGCGCATTTCAGACGGACTGCCTGACTTTAAGGCTCTAATGGCTATTGCGAAGGAGCTTCATATCCTCATCGCGAAGGGACTGGTCGATGCCGCGCACACCCTCGGAGAGGGAGGCATCGCGGAAGGGTTAATGAAGATGACTCTCGGTAACTCTATAGGGGTGAAGCTTACCAATAAAGCATTGGGTAGTCAGGACGCTCTTTTCCGTGAGCGTTATGCCAGCTTCCTCATTGAGATGAAAACTGCGCCTCCAGCCTCACTACACGCCCAGCTACTAGGGAAGACGCAGGCGGAGCCAGAGATTACGCTCTTTGACGGTGAAGTTTCACTAGATACCCTTCAGGAACATTACCTCCAAACTTTAGAGACCGTTTACCCGAACCAGCCTCGCCTAAGTGATGCGCCTTCCATCCCCGTAAAAACAATATCCTCAGACGTGGCTCCGAGCAAAACGAAGTCTCTGAAGACCACCGCCGAACCACGCGTCATCATACCTGTCTTCCCAGGAAGTAATTGTGAGTATGATACCGCTAAAGCCTTCGAGGAAGCTGGAGCATTAGCGGAGACTCTCGTCTTCCGTAATCTCACTAGCCAAGCGGTAGAAGAATCGATCAATGCCCTCGTGAAACAGGTGGAAAACTCGCAAATCCTTATGCTCCCTGGTGGCTTCAGTGCGGGAGATGAACCTGATGGCTCTGGGAAATTCATCGCTGCCGTGATCCGAAACGAGAAAGTGAAGGACGCTATCCACCGCCTCCTTTATGAGCGCGATGGACTGATTCTGGGAATTTGTAACGGCTTCCAAGCCCTCATTAAAACCGGGCTCCTGCCACATGGCATGATTGGAGAGTCCACCGCCGCAGATCCCACGCTCACCTTTAACACGATTGGACGTCACGTCGCCCGATACGCGGAAACACGTGTTTCCTCCGTGAAAAGCCCGTGGCTCTCAAACTGCCAAGTTGGTGACGTGCATAATATCGCATTTTCGCATGGAGAAGGACGCTTTACGGCTTCTCAAGAGTCTTTAGACACTATGCTGAAGAATGGACAGATTGTCACGCAATACGTGAATGACCAAGGACAGGCGAGCATGGACATCTCCGCGAACCCGAACGGCTCCATCATGGCAGTTGAAGGCATCTGCTCCCCTGACGGAAAAGTCCTCGGAAAAATGGGGCATAATGAACGAAAAGGCTCACTTCTCGCTAAGAACCTTCCAGGGAATAAACATCAACCACTCTTTCGTGCAGGGGTAGAGTATTTCTTGGACTAGGAACTAGTTCACGCAGATAGGCAGAATGATAAAAAAAGAAAAAAACCGTTGCGTCTTTGCGACTTTGCGAGAGATATAAAACTATGTCATCATCTCTAGAACTCGCCAAAGCTTGTGCGAAAGCCGCATACCAAGTCCAAGCGGAGGATATTAAGGTGCTAGATCTCAGAGGGATTTCTCCCCTCACTGACTTTCTCGTCATCTGCTCGGGCACTTCCATGCCTCACTTAAAGGCAGTGATGCGTGATATACAGAACGATATGGCAGAGCTGAAAAAAGAGACTCCACATTACTCTGAGGGTAAAGCCGATAGCCGTTGGGTGATCTTAGACTACATCGATGTCATGGTGCACGTCATGCATGAGGACATGCGTGAAGTCTATAAACTGGAAGATCTCTGGGGTGATGGTAAGGAAATTGACTGGCAAGAAGCTGGGTAGCGAACTGCTTCTAAAGTGACAATTCAAAGATAGTGGGCATTCTTATCTGCTAATAGCTCTAACTCACCTCTATTGACACGGGACAGTGATCACTCCCTAAAACATCGGCGTGTATTTTAGGAGCCGATACATTCTCGTGGAACGCTTTACTTACTCCAAAGTAATCTAAACGCCACCCGACGTTATTCCCTCGTGCCCCGGCACGATAGCTCCACCATGAGTAAGCACCTTCTAGAGTGGGATTTTCATGACGAAAGGTATCAATGAAGCCCGCTACCAACAAACTGGTGAAACTCTCGCGCTCTGGGTCAGAGAAGCCTGGACTGTGGCGATTGGTATTTGGGCGTGCGAGGTCTATCTCGTGATGACAGACATTTAGATCACCACAAAAAATGACAGGCTTAGATTTCTCTAAACCCATCAGATACTCTCTAAAAGCAGTATCCCATCGGAGGCGATAATCTAAGCGTCTTAGCTCACTTTGCGCGTTTGGAGTATAAACCGTAACGAGATGGAAGTCCTCATATGTAGCGGTTATGACTCTCCCCTCTGTATCTAGCTCTGGAACTCCTATACCGTAGGAGACTTCTAGTGGCTCCGTCTTCGTAAAGATCGCTGTTCCGGAGTAGCCCGCTTTCTCCGCTGAATTCCAATACGTCTTATATCCCGCCATGCTCAGAGGAAGCTCCACCTGCTCCGCTCTTGCCTTCGTCTCCTGTAAGCATAGCACGTCAGGATCATGTTCCTGAACGAACTCTTCGAAATTCTTTTTCAGAACCGCCCGAATCCCATTCACATTCCATGAGTATAGCTTAGTCATGCCTCCGTGTTAGCATGCTTGTCTCTAATGTCTATCACACTACACGACAAAATCCCCAGCCTGTTAGCACTTTGCACATGGTAAGGTCGCTTTGATAGCGGAACAGCGAATTCATTTGGGAATACTCCTCAAGCTTTAGTTTGAGCAGTTCCGCCTAGGGAGGTTTTACCGCAAAGGTCGCTAAGAACGTAAAGGGGGGTTTATTTTACAGTGATGTCGTCGGCGGAAGGTATTTACACTTCCGAACGCAATGGTTATTTGGTATAAACAAGCTTTCTTCCCGCCAATACCAATCAAAAGAGCCAATATGCAACTAAACAATCACAAGGAGAAACCTAAGCGTTTAGACCCCACCACGGATACTCTCAAGAGTCTTTATCTAAAATCTGGTAATCAGTGTGCATTTCCTTGTTGCCAGAAGGTAATGATGATTGGCGACACTCGGTTCGGTCAGGTTTGCCATATTGAGGACGCTCTTCCGGGTGGTAGATGGAACCCTACGAGATCGAATGAAGATAATAGGCGTGAGGATAACTTAATGCTCTTTTGCTATGAGCATCATAAAATCACTGATAACGTGGTCAATTATCCCTCCGAGGATTTAAAGGAAATGAAGAGAATTCATGAGCATCGTATTACTAAGGGAATTACACCCACTGTAGTGGAGATAAGTGGAGATGGAGACGTAACAATGTATCGAGCCAATATTAGCGGGGGCGCTCAGTTCAAAACTGCAGGTGCGGGTAAAAAGAGGATTGTAAATCTAAATGTTGAAGGCGGCAAAAATAGCCACTTAACTGAGGAAGACTTCCTCCCGCCTCTGGGCGACGAAGTATAAAAACAAGATATTAAGAAGAATATCTCAATCCTTTACAATTCAGACTTGGCTTGATCAAGATACGAAGACAGCAAGCTAAAAGGCTTTAACCGATCTGAGGGCTTCTAGCATCGGACGCGGTCATGTCCATTGGGAAGTCTGTCATATAGAGCTCCGCAATGTCTTCAACTTCCATAATAGATTCTACTTGGCAAAGCCTCTGTCGTAAGGGTTTGGCACCATGAAATCCTTTACAGTAAGCCATAAGTCGAGAGCGCATAGCCATAATGGTATGTCTCTCACCACCATAGCGGTCAGAGTCCACCGCTAGGCGGCAGTGCCTAACGATCATTTCCCAGCGCTCTTTCACTGGTATGGCGGGCATGCTTTGACCTGTTTCTAAGAAATACTTCGCTTCTTTAAAGACCCAGGGGTATTGCATGGCGGCGCGACCTATCATGACACCACTTACCGCTGTTTCTTCCTTCCTTCTTCTTACATCCTCACCAGAAGAAATGTCTCCATTACCGATCACAGGAACGCTGACGGAGCGTGCGGCTTCATCAATGATATTCCAGTCAGCTTCTCCCCGATACGATTGAGCACGCGTGCGACCATGGATGGAGATGGCTTGAATCCCAGTGTCTTCTAAGATTTTACAGACTTCTACCGCATTGCGTGATTTCTCATCCCAGCCTGTTCGTATCTTAGCGGTCACGGGGACTTGATCTCCCACCGCTTTTATGACGCCTTCTGCTACCTGTTGCACACTATCGCAACAACGCAGGAGTGCAGATCCACCATTCTTAGAGACCACCTTATTTACAGGGCACCCATAGTTTATGTCGATAAAGTCTGGCTGCTTCCAATCGATGATTTTCTTAGCGGCTTCACCGAGCCTTTCTCCGTCCCCACCAAAGAGTTGGACGCCTACAGGACGTTGTCCTTCATGAAAAGTGGTGTATTTCCTAGTGCGGTCATCTTGTCGAATAATCCCTTCTGCAGAGACGAACTCGGTTACCATCACATCCGCTCCCAGTTCCTTACAAATCGTGCGAAAGGTAACGTCTGTTACTCCTGCCATGGGGGCGAGGAAAACAGGAAAGCGATCTTTAAACCAAGGCAGCATATAAAAGTTTAGGTATAATTTTTTTTCAAACGACTCTATTGAATAAAACGCAACTTATGTCATCTTATATTTACTATGAAGATAATACTTACATCAATCGTTGCGCTGAGTTTTGTTAGTTGCACCACTACAGGATCTAATAATGCCACAACAGGAGCTGCTGGTGGAGGAGCGCTTGGAGCTATTACAGGTGCAATCATCGGAAACAACACTGATGGTAATGTTACGAAAGGAGCTCTCATTGGTGCTGGTGTAGGTGCTGCTGGTGGATATGCCGTCGGTAACGAGCAAGATAAAAGAGGCTATTAAGCTCCATCTTAATAAGCAGTTAAATATATTTACTAATAAAAAGCCTGACGTTTTGTCAGGCTTTTTTTGTTAACGATGTTGTAATGAATAACGCTCCTCATATGAGGAGCGTTTGTTAAATTTAGCGGGGGCGCGTTGCCCGTATTATCAGTCAGGATTTAGCTAAGAGCGGATACGACACTGTCGCTAGTCATTCCGAGCTCCTTCATAACGGTGTTACCAGGAGCTGAGATTCCAAAGCGGTCAATACCGATCACTTTCCCTTCGAGACCAACATATTTATACCACAGTCCGGAAACTCCTGCTTCGATTGCCACTCGCTTAGTGCAAGATGCAGGGAGAATGCCTTCTTTATAAGCTTCTGACTGGCGGTCGAAAATATCCATACATGGCATAGATATGACGCGAACCCCTTTGCCAATTTCTTTAGCGGCCGCTATCCCGTGTTGAACTTCTGAGCCAGTTGCGATAACGATCGCTTCCAGTGCCCCTTCTTCTTTGAGCGCGATGTATCCACCTTTAGCAGTGCCATTACGGCGCTCGCTTACAGAGAGGTGGCTCATTGTTGGCATCTTCTGACGAGAGAAGATAAGCGCAGTCGGTCCATCTTGGCGCATAAGTGCCGTCGCATATGCTCCTGCGGTTTCCTCTGGATCCGCTGGACGAATGACATCCAGACCAGGAATTACACGAAGACCAGAGACAGTTTCCACTGGTTGGTGTGTAGGACCATCTTCTCCCACGCCTACTGAATCATGGGTGAAGATGTAAGTAACAGGAAGTTCAGCGAGAGCGGCAAGACGAATAGAAGGACGAAGGTAATCTGCGAAGACGAGGAACGTCGCGTTAGAAGCGTGAAAAATACCGTCATACGCGATTCCGTTTGAGATTGCTCCCATAGCGTGCTCACGGATTCCATACCAGATATTACGACCAGCGAAATTCTGTGAGCTGAAGTCTCCCCCGTCCTTAATGTAATTTTTATTAGAGCCGTAAAGGTCAGCCGATCCTGTAATGAATTGCGGAACGAGCTTAGCTACCTCTTGAATTACTTTTCCGCCTGCGCCACGGGTGGCGTCAGCATAGCCAGCATCGAATTCAGGGATCGCTTCTAATAAGTTGCTAGGGACGGATTTAGAGATGCCTGCAGTCAGCTCAGCAGCGAGTTCTGGATTTGCGCTACTCCATGCAGAGAAAGTGTCTTCCCAAGCAGTGAATGATTCTTTATTAGCCGCTACTTTTTCAGCATACGCTCCTTTTACTTCATTTGAGAGATAGAAGGTTTCAGCAGGAAGTCCGAGAGCAGCGCGTGCTTCGTCAGCAAACTTCACTCCACCTTCACCATGTGCTTTTTGAGTGCCCGCTACTTCAGGAATTCCTCGTCCGATTTCCGTTTTAGCGATGATTATCTTTGGTTTTCCGTTGTCAGTGTTCTTAGCTGTCTCTAAGGCTGAAAGAATAGCGTCAGAGTTATGCCCGTCTATCACAATTGCGTCCCACCCAAGTGATTGGAAGTATTCTTCCGTGTTTCTTGACTGCGTTTTGTCCGCCATTTCATCTAGCGTGACATCATTAGAATCATAAATGAGGATGAGATTATCAAGGGCGTTATGACCTGCGAAGGCTATCGCTTCCAGTGCAACTCCTTCTTGGAGGCATCCATCACCAGCAAGAGCCACGATGTGATTGTCAAAGATTGTGTGCTCAGCGGTATTAAATTTAGCGGCGGCGCGTTTACCAGAAAGAGCGTAACCTACCGCATTTCCTATTCCTTGCCCTAGAGGTCCAGTGGTCGCCTCTATACCTGGGGTTTCATTAAACTCAGGATGACCTGGCGTGATGGAATGAAGCTGGCGGAAGTTTTTCACATCTTCCATAGAGACATCATACCCAGTGATGTGTAACCAAGTATATATGAACATAGAACCATGTCCTGCAGAAAGGATGAATCGGTCACGATTAAGCCACTTAGGTGCTTCTGGATTATAGTTCAGAGCTTGTCCGAAGAGAACTGCTCCGATTTCCGCGCACCCGAGAGGGAGTCCAAGGTGACCTGATGAGCAGGCGTTCACGCCGTCTATCGCAAGGCCTCTAGCCTCACTCGCTGCTTTTGTTAGGATATCTTTGTTCATGAGATAAATAACTTGTGAGAAAGAAACCTTTTCCTAGCAAGCATGAAAAGTTTTATCGAGGTTATGGTATAAAAATGTCGCTCATTTAAATAATGAGCGACACTCTGGAATACTGATATTTACAAGAGAATTTACTATTCAGTAATTGGACCCATTGTAGATTTAGTGGTCTCAGAGGAGGGTGTTTCGCCATCTGAATTACCTTCTAATTCTATCCCTGCTTGTGCGGCAAAGTCTGCTAGCGCCATTTCAGCAAGCGCGTCTTGTTCTGCTTCTTGCACTTTAATATCTGTTAGGTCTAAGCTGTCTTTCGCAACTCGCGCTCGTCCTGCCGCTTTTGTGCGTTCATCTTCCACTATTTCGCTCAGACGGTTAAGATTGTCACCTGAGCCGCCGATCTCACCCACCATGCCAGAAGCCATCTCGTTTAATTCTGCGACCGCCTTCTGAACTTTCATATCATCTATACCTTTACGGAGATCCTCTATTTTATCTTTAGCGGCTTTTACGCTTACGTCACGAGCATTCACGAGTTCCTTATAGCGAGTCTCAGCATCTTCCAGCTGTGTCTTGATGCTATCATGCTCAGTTTGCGCTTCTTTAAACTTGAGAGCAGCCTTTGCGGCTCCTTCACGCTGTCCTGCTTTGAGAAGAGCGGTTGTTTTCACCTTATATTCTACTTCGTCTTTATCGAGCTGCTTAGCTCTGGAGATAAGCTTTTCTACGAGTGCGGCGTGGTTCGCGAGCCCTTTATTGAACTCTGAGATCTGCTTGCGGAGGTTCTCTTTTTCAACGTCTAAGAGAGCTTCAGGGTTTTTCTTTTCTAGTCCGCCGATGAAAAGTCCAAAGAAGCCTTTGATGAGGTTTTTTAATCTAGTGAGCATTCGTTTTCTGTATTAACTTCATCTATTAAGGGCTTCTGAGAACAGAACTCAAGAAACAAAAACGTCACCCTTTATTTTCTCTACTAAGAGAGCCTTTTCTTTTGACTCACTAATATGCAAAGGACAGTATTAAAGCTGTGACAGTAGGGACGCTCATAGATTATCTGAAGGCTCAGCAAGAGAAGGGTGTTTCTCATGTTTATTTGGATAGTATCGCCAAGAATACAATTAGAAATGAGATCGTCACTCTGAGAACACCTAAGCCTGTAAAGGAAGAACGTCCTCCTGTTAGGCGCACCTTAGAAGCAGTGGAACCTGAGCGTTCGGTGATACCTTCGCAAGCGGAATCCGCCCCAACCAGTGTTATAGATCCCGCGAGTATCACGCTCTCCTTACCAGCGGGAGATAAAGCGGCGCAAATTTCTTATCTTAAATCACAAGCTCAGGAATGGACTCCCGCTAAAAGCTTAGGGACACTAAGACCCAAGATGATTTTTTCTGTTGGGACCCCAGAGTCAAACATTGTAATAGTGGGGGACTCTCCTGGATTTGAAGAGGAGCTAAAGCAAGAACCCTTCGTAGGTAAAGCAGGGCAAAAGCTAGATGCTATCCTAAAGGCGATGAAACTGAAGCGTGAAGAGCTCTATATCACAAATATATGTAAGTTTCGCCCAAGTCTTCCTGGGCAAACCATGAATAATAGAAAGCCTGATACCCAAGAAATAGCGTCCTGTATGCCCCTTTTCATTAAGGAGCTGGGAATCATCAAACCCAAGTGCATCCTTGCGCTGGGTGCCACCGCTGCTGAAGCGCTTACAAACCAGCAAAATACCCCTGTAGGAAGAATGCGAGGGCAATGGTATGACTTCCAAGGCATCCCTCTCAGGGTTACCTATCATCCAAGCTATCTACTCAGAAATGAGAATAACCTTACGGAGAAGCGCAAGCTCTGGGAGGATATGCTCGCGGTTATGGAGCACCTCGAATTACCAATTTCTGAAAAGCAAAAAGGGTATTTTAAGTGAATGGGTTCAAACTCTCTGTTTGGATTAGCTTTACATAGAGAATGTAACACGTGTATTTCTCTGTTAGAGATGAAACTTTTCGCATTAAAACTGAACCTGATTACTCACTGGGCTATTACTAGTGGTAGCGGTACTGTTTAATGTAGAGATTTCCATTTATTTTTGCAAAGCCCGCTTTGAGAATCAACGATGCGGGTTTTTTATTGTCTGTATTCTGTGTTTCCCGAGCAGGTCACAGAAAACGAAACAAATGATGACTAATGAAAAACAGTAATATGCAGAATAGTTCAGCGATGAACTATGCAATAATTATAACAGGATCCTTTCTTTTCTGCGTGAAGGGTATCCTAGTGAAAGAATTATATAAGCATGGCTTTAATGCTGAAGAGATCTTATCGCTTAGAATGATAGTCGCGTGCCCGTTTTTCCTTTTTGGTGCAGTCCTGATGATCCGCTCATTTCATAAAATCACCAGGTGCGACTTCTTATGGATTATCCTGCTCTCTTTCCTAGGGTATTTTCTATCTTCGTTAATAAATTTTATTGGCTTGGAATATGTCAGCGTAGGGCTGGAAAGAGTCATTCTTTTTTCATACCCAAGCATAGTAATGCTTGGAGGGATGCTTTTCCAAAAAAAGAAACATAGTAGAAAACAAGTGATTGCGTGTGCCCTTACGTGGGTAGGTCTTTTTATGGTTGTAGTAGATGAGATTTCCTTTAGCGGGGATCGTAGCGCGATTCTTTTCGGTTCATTTCTCATTTTTGTGAGTGCCTTGACCTACGCAGGATATCTCCTTTTTGCAAAACCAGTGATTGATAGAATGGGAGCAAGGAATATGACAACGGTAAGCATGTTATTCTGCTGCTTTTTCGTCTTTTGTTATAACGGATTCAAAAACGGAGGACAGATAACGGGAGAGTTTAGTAATCTTACCATAGGGTATGCTTTAGCGATCGGTATTTTTGGAACTGTTTTTCCTACCTATTTGTTGAGTTTTGGACTTGCTAGAGTTTCTAGTTCTTCACTCGCAATTGTCTCGTCTGTTGGACCGGCGATGACTATTATACTTGTCGCTTGTCTTGCTCGGCAGTTGCCATCTTTCTTACAGATTACGGGTGTATTACTCGCCTTAGTTTCTAGCACTTTTAGTAATCTAAAGTCATAAAATAGAGCTTTAAGAGGGAGTAATTAAAGCAATCAGCGAGAATGAGTCTGGTGCTGTGCTCCATTTAAATGGAGCGGGTAAAGCTGAAAGAATATTTGACGAAGATTACGATATAACCTCAAGGGCTTTATTTTAGATCGAAGAATAGAGCCTCGCTGTCTTTTGTAGCTGTTATTTTGAGCTCGCCGGCTTCTTCGGTGCTGGCAGCATCGCCCGCTTCGAGAGCAGTTCCGTTTATCTTTACTTTACCTGTTATGATCTGAAGCCATGCGCCACGTCCATCAGTGAGATCATGAGAGAGAGCTTCACCTTTCTTGAGGCGGATACGATAGACGAAAGCATCTTGATGAATCACAGCAGAGGACTTACGTCCATCAGGTGAGACCACGAGGACTTTAGCTGCATTTTCTAGTTCTGTCGTAGGTTTCCATTCGGTGTAGCTTGGCTTAAGGTCTGTCTTTTCTGGTAAAATCCAGATTTGAAGAAAATGCAGTGGGTCTGTAGATGATGGATTAAACTCACTGTGCTGGACTCCAGTGCCTGCGCTCATCAGTTGTATCTCGCCGGGGTGTAAATCTCTACCATTTCCCATGCTGTCTTCGTGACGTAGTGCGCCATCCAGTATATAACTAAATATTTCCATGTCCTTGTGCGGGTGAGTTGGAAACCCGCCTCCTGCAGCGACTTGATCCTGATTGATCACACGTAGTGAGCGAAAGCCCACATGCGCGGGGTCTTGGTAACTTGCGAAGCTAAACGAATGCTTACTTTTGAGCCACCCGTGATCGGCTGACCCTCTTTCATTTGATTTTCTTACTTTCATATCTGTGTAGATTTGGATGTTAGGAATTAGTCCTATTTAGCTTTTTATAGAATTTGAAAATGTATCGATTACTTTGTCAAATTCAGTTTTTAGTGAGGTATTAGTGATTCCTTTTTCAGCTGAGAAATTATCGTAGAAAGAGGGTAGAGAATAGGCTGCTATGATGTTAGCTCCTAGATGAGGGAAATAATCCTCAGCCGACTTTAATACGAATTTAGCTCCTCCCTTACCAGGTGATGTAGCTAGTAGAAGTATTGGTTTCTCTGATCATAAGTTTCGTTCCTGACGTGATGTCCAATCCAGTATATTCTTAAATGCTGATGTATAGCTCCCGTTGTGTTCCGCAAGTGAAAGGATTATGCCGTCTGCATCTTGAATGATTTTTAGGAAGCGTTGAGCTTGATCTGGAATACCTCCATCGTTCTCTCTATCTTCAGAATAGATGGGCATTTCAAAGTCGTTAAGATCTAGTTCTATTCTTTCTATATCTGTGATTAGTGAGCCGGCTTGTTTTGCAAATGCGCGGTTTATTGATTTGCTATGAGTAGAACCGCCGATAATTAGAATTTTTTCATAATGGAAACTTCTGGAAACCCAGGTTAAAAGAGATTTGGGTAGATGTAAAATATTCTAGTGACCCAGAGCGAGTATTTTTTGCACTGAGTGGTTCTAAGAAGCTCCTTATAGAGGGCAGTGATTTCTTTTTATGTGGGTTTCTGTTTTTTTACGAGATTATACACCTGACCCGCTAACTAATAATTGTGTTCATAAATTCACATAAGATATATTATGTGAATAACTTTTAAGATGGCGGGCTACTTCCCTATTGGGTTGAGTCTACGTAATCAACAGCACTTCAAGCCCTTGTGATTCAGCACAAGCTGCTTGTCGCTTATCAGCGGTCGCAAAATGATCTACTTCTAGCAACATGGCATAACCTAGGTGAAGGAGGTCAAGAGTGCGTCCTCCTTGTGCTGGGATTACGGAATGAGCGATTTGGTCAGTGACTTGAAAGACGAGGTTCGCATCTAGCTCAATCAAGGTGAGATTGCTGTTGGAAAGGTCATCCTGTAATGCCTCCAGGGCCATAGTAAGCTCCTCACTACTGATTTCTTTGCGAAAGCATGCTGCTCGAAGGGCGTTCTTAGCCTCCAAGACCGTAAACTCACTCACCAAAATGGTTTCGCATTGTTCGGAAGCTTCGATGGCGAACCGAGTGCCGTTTTCTTGAGGGATGTATCTTCCAACGATGAGGGAGGTATCGAAATAGGCTATCATTCGTAACGCTCATTAAGAAGCTCTGAAACCGCATCACCAGCTACCTTTCTACCCTTATACATGCGCTCTAGGCGCGCTTTGAGGTCGACTGGCTGAGTGGCTCGGCGATATGAAGGCATATTACTCTCAGGAGTGTCACTAACTGTTAGCTCGAATGGGATTCCGTTCTTCATTTCGACTTGTTTAAGGAATAAGACAATCGCATCAGTAGTGCTCAGACCTAAGCTTTCAAAAATCGTTTGGGTGTTCGCTTTTAATTCAGGCGTTACCCTCGCGCGGATGTAATCAGTTTTCGTTGCCATAGAGGAGGTTGTTCCTCATATTGTATCCCATTTGAGCCAGAAAGCAATGCTTTCTTGTTTTAGAGGACTACAGTTTCATCTCTAGAATGAGTTACTGATTAGCAGAGATGGTGCGATCAACGACCTCCTGCGTAAAAGGAGTGGCTTTATTTCTCAGGTAAGAAAAGATGGTTTCAGAGATCGCTAATCCCGTATCGGAAAGGCTTGCAGGAACATTCAAATACCACTTCGATTTACTCGTTAGATAGGTGTAAGTGTGGAAATGCGGCTCATACCATCATGTATGACGATAAAAAATGAGTGTTTGTCCGAGAATAATTCGGTGGACAAAGGTGGACAAAGGTGGATTTAATTAATTCAGCCCCTGTTTTCGGGCACTAAAAAAGCCTCGCATATGTTCGTGAGGCTTTATGAAATAAAGGAAAAAATATGGCTCTCCATCAAGTTATGTGGAAAGGCGTTCAAATGACTATATTCATCTGAATGCAACCATCTCCTACTCTTAACTACTTAGGCTTACCTTTCTTAGAAATTCTCTCTATAGACCAATCTAGAGAAGTAATTATTTTCAA
>CALLLS010000010.1 GCA_938008215.1 uncultured Verrucomicrobiales bacterium
GTGAAGGTCAGCGCGATCACCTTCCGTGGATCTACCCCGTCTAATAAGATGGTGATGATCCGGTTACTGAGCCGATACGTCTTACCAGATCCTGCGGACGCCATGATGATCTCATTCTTCATAGTTTTTTAATCCCCTTGAGTTTGGAGTTCAGTAATAGCGGCTGGCTTATTAAGAAGATACTCTCCTTGTTCCACTCCTTCTGCAAGCGGGTATCCGTAAGACAGGTCTGAATAATCATCATAACCACTTCTGGGGCGTTCAACTGGAGGGAAGAATATCCCAGCATTTACCTTATGCACCACCGCCTCTAAGGCGCGTTTAGCTACATCCATCTCTTCCGAGGTGAACTCCCAGTCACTATAGCGCGTATCGGCCATGGTTTGTCCAATGAGCCCGAACCGTAACGTGGGGCATACGCCATACTTTTCCGCACAATAGAGGGCGTAAATAGGGAGCTGTAGATTCGTCCAAAGGTGGGGCTTGCCCTCTCTCGTGAAGATGACCTCTGTTTCTTCTAGATGAGGGGGGAGCTTGGTCGCCGCCGTGATCTTAGAAAGGTGGGCTTGTTGCGCGCTTCTTTCCTTCCCTGTTTTATAATCCACTACACGGTATCTCCCGTCTACATGCTTATCAACCCGATCGATGATCCCGCGAACCTTTATACCTTCAATCTCGAAGGAGAACGCCTCTTCAAATGAAACGGGTGTCCAGCCTGCGTTTTCTAGACGATCCGTGGTTTCCACCTCCGCAAAAAAGGATAAACGTTGCTTGAGAGACTCTCGCTGAATCTGGAAGGCGAGCGTAAGATGGGTGGAGAATTGCTTCTCGACTATGGCGTCCAGCTCGTCATGAAACCATTTCTCTAGGATTCGTGGATTAATCTCTGCGAGGACGTCTGCGTTTCCTTGCATGTTTTCCAGCACGGCATGAATGATCGTGCCGAACTCTCCGTGATTCCATTCCTGCAAGGTTTCTGGAGGCTTTTGCATGCGTAAGACATGCTTTAAGTAAAAGCGAAACGGGCATTGGAGATAATCCTTTATGGAAGAGGGTGAAAGCTTGGAGATTGCGGGAGACTGAGGAGCGGTCAGCTTCCAATCGCGCTCCCAAGGCAATGCCGGAATACTGAAGAAGTGCCCGCTAAAGCAGTGCATAACCCGCTCCGGGAGCTCTTCCGTGGGCACTTGCAAGAGTAATCTGGAAGGCTTTAAGGGATCACCCTGCAGTCCAGTTTTCAGGAAGAATGAAACCACCTTCCCGCTTTCCTTTCTCGCTTCTAAGAGAGACTTTAAGTAGAAGACATCATGCGCGAAGCGTTCCCTGTTCGTTCGCATTCCCAGGAATTCTCTCAGCGACTCTGGTAGCCATGTGTCGCCAATCTCGGTATTCGGAAGCACCCCTTCATTCAGCCCCGTGATGAAGAGATTTGGAGAAGATTCAAAGGCCAGCTCCAGCCACCCCAGAGCCTCAATATGCACATTCTCCCTTTTATCTCCGATGCGTTCCTGCTCTAGGCGCTTGAGAAATTCCTGCGCGAAATCAAAGGCTTCCGCATGTTTTTTAGGGAGGCGTGCTGCTTCCTCTTCCAGAGCGGAAAAGACGGTCTCTGCGATGAGTGCTTCCTCAGACTCCTCTCCCTGCAATGTCGTTTCTAAGAATGCACGTAGGGCTTTAATGGAGACCGCTTTTTTAAACAGGCCGCGCCACTCCCTAATTCCTTGGACGACGTCTAGGACATCATCGAGATGTTTTCTCCGTTGCTCCACATCCCGACTATCAAAGGGCCATTCACTTTTCTTAATGTGCCAGAGATCTGTAATATTCACGGGCTTTGCGCTTTGGGAGACTTCTTCTAAGGCCTTGGAAATCCAGTAGAAATCCTTCGTGAAGCGCTCCATTAAGCGAGCTGTCCACGGGGAGCGAATCAGCACCCGCAAGTCTTCTATTTTTTCTTGTTTAGCGAAGCGTACCCAAACGCGATACCATTCTACGAAGGACCAGTCTGTGATGGGTGCTCCTGCGGGATCAAACAAGGTATAGCCTGCATCCTTGAACGCCGATTTCAGCAGTGGAGTGACTTCCTTATTCCCGATGCCTAGTGAAAGGTTTTCGCCTTCCGTGGTGAGCGTCTCCGTCAAGGATTGGAGGAGGCAAGGGGCTAAACTTCTGGCATCCGCCGCCGCTAGGATGCTCGCATTCCTGTCCACCCAATGAATTTTTTCCGTTGTCCAATACTCTGCTACCGGCCTGCCCACCGCATCAAAACTGTCCTCCATCGCTTCTGGCGCAGAAATCAGAGTATCCACCTGATAGTCGTTTTCTGAGCAGGCATGAGCCATGCGCACCGCTTGCTCCGTGGGGTCAGTGACACCCACCAAGACAACGCTCTTTATTCCTGATGGTAATCGCGCCTTTCCATAATCGGCATTTCTCACTTGAAAAGAATCATCCGCTCCGAGCCGCTTCATGTTTTTAAAGTAAGTAGCCTCCCAGTTTGCAAGGAGTTTCCAGCGTCCGCTATCGGGATGATCATCAGGTAATCTCTGCGAGACGGTGTGGAAGGTCATTCCGTATTCGCCCGTTTGAATTCGTAGTCTTCTTAATTCTTCCGAGAGGTTTCTTTCCCAGTTTTCTGCCTGAGGCTTTGGAAACACTCCTTGGCATTGTGTCCAATCAAAATTTCTTAAGGTCTCCTCCCAAATAATTTGCTCTAAGAGTAGACTCTCCTCACCTTCATACCCCATCGTGCCAAACTTTCCAGCGGTGCAGACTTCCGGCGCGAAGCATGCGCCACGCTCCGCTAAGGTCTGACGTATCTTCCGCCCACTTTCCATAGTGGGCACAACGAGCAGTATTTCCGAGAAAGATTCCTTCTTTTCCCAGAGCCAATCAACGGCGAGTGTGATAAATGGGGCATGCCACCCTAAAAAGTGTTTCTTCATAAAAGTGAGCTTTTAGGAGTATGAAATTATATGCCTTAATCCGAAATTAATAGAAGCTTTTGGAGTTCTCAGTTATAAGAATAACCACCTACATTTTTAGTTTCCCATAAGTTGGCTTGCTGAAAAATAATTAAAAGTGATTTATATGCCTGAAAGAACCTCTGTCACCCAGCTAGGAACAAGCTCGGAGGCTTTTCCGAGCCGGGCATCAACAAATGCTCCACTTTGTTGGCTTTCGTCTAAATTTAGTTCTACTGTGTGGGCTCCTGAGATCCGTGCATCCCTCACAAATCCTGCTGCAGGATATACATTTCCAGACGTGCCAATTGACACAAAGGTTTTACACTTTTTGATCGCCTGGTCAATTTCATCCATTCGGTAAGGCATTTCGCCAAACCAAACAATATCCGGGCGCATTACTCCTCTTTTTTGGCACCTTGGACACTCCGTTAATAGATCTAAACTTTCTGTCCAGACTTCGCGAGAATCACAACTTTTGCACCAAGCAGACTGTAATTCGCCATGCATATGAATAATATTTTTTGAACCCGCTCGTTCATGGAGATTATCGACATTCTGTGTGACGATTAAAATTTTATCAGAGCAGCCTTTTTCTAGTTCTGCTAATGCCATGTGTGCGGCATTTGGCTTGATTTCATCGCTTAAAAGCTGAGATCTCCTTTTATTATAAAAGTCATATACGAGATCAGGATTTGCCTCAAACGCTTCAGGGGTAGCCACATCTTCTATGCGATGTCCTTCCCATAGCCCATCAGCATCTCGAAAGGTCTTTATCCCAGATTCCGCAGAGATCCCAGCTCCTGTTAGAATCACGTAATCGTAGCTCATGAGAGATGAGGCACTATCTTGTCCATGGCCTTTTGAACTGAAATGCCGTGTAACTCTCTGAGGATAGGGACTTTACCATGTTCGATGAACTCATCAGGCCAACCTATGCGCTCCACTTTTACTGTAATATTTTCATCATGAAGCGCTTCAATTACGGCAGCTCCAAAACCATGTTTAAGAACGTGATCCTCAAACGTACAAACTACTTTGCAATTCTTTGCGAGAGCCGAAATAGAATTCACATCTAAAGGTTTAATAAATCTAGGATTCACTAGAGAAACGGAATATCCCTTTTCCTCTAAGGAGTCCTTAGCTTCTTCAGCCATCTCAAAAAAGTTTCCTAAACCAATGAGTAAAACATCACTTCCCTCTTGAATTACTTCCGCTTTACCAATTTCAAGAAGTTCTGGGCTGTCTTTAATTTCTATTCCTGTCCCCGTACCTCTTGGGTAACGAATCGCAGAAACTCCTTTTGTATACTCCTTCATTGTGTAAAGCATGTCTACAAATTCATCCTCATCTTTAGGCTGCATATGAGTGAGGTCAGGAACATGTCTCAGGTATCCAATATCAAAGAGCCCGTGGTGTGTGGGACCATCATCTCCTGAAAGACCGGCTCTATCCATACATAACTTTACTGGAAGATTCTGCAGCGCCATGTCATGGATAATCATGTCATAAGCACGTTGCATGAACGTTGAATAAATAGCGAGGAATGGCGTAAACCCTTGAGTCGCCAAGCCACACGCGAAGAGCGCTGCATGCTCTTCGGCAATACCCACATCAAAATAGCGTTTAGGAAATGCTTCCTGAAAGATATCTAGCTTTGTCCCCCCAGGCATAGCTGCTGTTATAGCTAAGAGTTTTTCATCGCTTTCAGCAAACTTAGTTAAAGCGCGCCCAAATACTTCTGAATAAGTAGGTAGTTGAGATGCGGCAGTAGCGCCATCTTGCACTTTATAGGGACCGAGACCATGAAATTTCCCTGGCTTATCTAGAGCAGGTTTATAACCGCGCCCTTTTTCACTTATAATGTGTAATATGACAGGTTCATCTTTCGTTTTCAGATACTCGAAGGTCTTAATTAGTAATTCTGTATCGTGCCCATCAATGGGTCCATAGTATTGAATCCCCAAATCTTCAAAGAGTACTTTAGGCAATAAAATGTTTTTCGCTGAGTGCTCTATCCTATGAGCAAGCTTACGCGCTCCTTCTCCTAATACCTTCTGAACAAAATCAGCAGCAGTATCTCTGATAGAAGAATATGCAGAGTGGGTTTGAAGAGCATTGAAATATTTAGCTATAGCCCCTACATTTTTATCTATTGACCACTCGTTATCATTAAGAACGATAATGAACTTCTTAGTAGTCATCGCTATGTTATTTAGCGCTTCGAGAGTTGATCCGCATGTGAAAGCAGCATCTCCAGCTACTGCGACTACATGATTATCGTCTCCTTTAAGGTCTCTCGCCGCTGCCATACCAAGCGCTGAAGAAACTGCCGTTCCAGCATGCCCAGCACCATATTCATCATGTTCAGATTCAGTTCTGAGTAAAAAACCATTTAATCCTTTATACTGGCGTATAGTATTAATCTCATTCGCTCGCCCTGTAAGCATTTTATGAACGTAGCCTTGGTGAGAAACGTCAAAGGTAAACTTGTCCTTAGGAGTGTTAAAAACAGTATGGAGAGCAATTGTTAATTCTACAACTCCAAGGTTTGGTCCTAAGTGCCCTCCAGTTTTAGCCAGATTATTAATAAGAGCCTCTCTTATTTCAGAAGCCAGTTTTGCCCTGTCATCAGAGGAATATGATTTAATATTCTCTGGGCTTTTTATGTGTGAAAGTAGCGATTCTGACATTTCTTTACTCGTCTCTTAGAAAAGGCTGATCTCACTTTCATTCGATTCAGCCGCTTCTGGTTTATTAGAACCCTCACCACTTTCTACAGGAGAGTCAATCCCAACTTCCGTGACCTTTAATCTATTTTTTGCGTCCTTTAGTAGATTTTCAGAATGACTAACTAACTTCTTCCCTTCTTCATGAAGCTTCATCACTTCATGAAGTGGCAATTGTTTATTTTCTATATCTCCAATTATTTCTTGGAGACGATCTAGCGCTTCTTCAAGATGCATATTATTTTCTTTTTACATCTGCGCGTTCTGCCGAATGGTATACCATGGCTCCTCGAACCAGGGGGTAAGAGTAGCTATAATTACTTATAATGGGAGCTGTAATCTTAGATTTTTTAGCTAAATCACGAAATTTCATTGTTCCATCAGTAGTTGCCACAACCCACCCATCAAGAGCTAATGCCATAATCTCACCAGACTTTTGGAGTCCTTCATAAAAAGAACCTTCACCAAAGGATGTTGGTGAAATGTGAATTCCAGCAATGGGTGTTCTTTGCTCTTTTGCTATAGACTCGATCTGTTTAAATGTCTTCGTTTTTGTTGGTAGCCAAATTGCATTTTTGTCAGCATACCAAGCGACTGCCCATGGCTGGTCAGACATAACATAATTATCATCATCGACCCACACATTAAGAGTATTACTGAGAGCGCTGGGGAAATATGGAGGCCAGTTAGGATAACTCTTTTTTAGTGTTAACCCTCGGAAAATATCATTTGGGATAGATAGAAGGACTGGGGCAGACGCTAAAATCGCCAATAATATAAGATGAGACTTATTCCATACTCCACTAAGATCTCTAGTTCCTGGCATCTTATTCCATAGTATAATTATGATAGACAAACCATATGCAGTCATAGGTGCTGCGAATAAATAATGTAATTGTTTAGAATATAAGGCATTATTCCCAAGTCCATAGACAGACATTCCTAATGAAGCTAGCCCCCAAAGAATGAAAATAGCCCATTTGAAATTCGTAACCGCTGACTTCTTGTATTTATAGATAAGAGAAAGAAAGAAAAGTGGCGCAGCTATTATGTAACCCATGTATTCGTAGACTTTAGTGATTTGGGATAAAATGTTATTTATAAAAACGAGAGCTAGATTTCTAAACATGATAGGGACATCGCCAAAGTCTCCAGCTCTCATAATAAGATCATTTGAATTTCCTAAGCCTGCATATAATGAATAAAACGCCGTGCCGAACGGATTCCCTGTTTGTTTCATATTCAGAAATAAAGGATAAAAGAATGCCAGAATTGCAGCGACAATTACAAAGCTTACAACACCCCCAACTGGCCTGATAAAGATAAAACTATAAATTAAGAAGCCAATGAGAAGCCACACTCCCATCCAATGGCATAGACATAATAGAATGAGGAATATGCCAGCAAGGACTCCAGGCAAAAGCCCATTTCTATTCTCCTCTAAAGATCTTTCGGTAGCCACGTATGTATAGTATAGAGCTGCAGAAAATAACATAAACATTAGGCAATTAGGCATTCCTGTTTGAGTAAACCTCCAAAACAATTCGCAAGTCACCAGAATGAATAAGGTCATGCCTGCGATAGTTCCATCAAACATTCTCTTCGCGAGGACATAAGAAATAAGGATACCAATAAGAAAAAATAAGACACTCAGTCCAGCTATTACCCTGTCAAGAGCATAGATCGTATCAGTGTCTTGCATTTTATATGTTTCGAAGTCGTCTGCACCAATGAGTTTAAAAACCGCACCTAACACTAAAGGATATAATGGAGAGTTATACGAATCAGTAGCTGCTACTTCATCTAAAAAAGCTTCTCTATCTTGTTTCTGACTGGATTGCCAGATAGCAATTGGGCGAATCATCTTAGTGCTGTAAGAACCTCTCGAGATCTCTCTAGCCAGCTGAGATTTCTCCATTCCGTCCGCTGTAGTTAGCCCCTTGAAATTAACGAACAAATAAAGAAATGATATCGTTAAAACCATTACACATACAATGAGTCTTCTAAAAAATGAGGCTGTATTCATAAATGTTGTAAATGTTAAAAATAGGGGTATTGACTAATGAAAGGAATTTCAGAAACTATGCAAGAGTTTTTCAATAGATTCCTTGCCTCTTCGGTAAGAATCATAAAATACCAAATTCACTAATTTTACGTTGCAAAGTTCGTCTGCTAATTCCTAAAAAATTAGCGGCATCCGTTTTATTTCCCTCAGTAAATAATATCGCTTGCTGAATTGTCTCTCGCTCAATATCACTAAGTGAAAATCTAAGCTTAGGCTCGAGTTGGTCTCTTCCACTTACCAATTGTGCCTTTCTTTGTCTTTTAATTAAATCTTCAGGTAGATTAGCAGGGTCTATCGATTCTCCAAGGGACATAATCGCTGCGTTTTCTAAGACAGCCCCGAGTTGACGGACATTCCCCGGCCACTCTTGCTCCTCAAGTAATTTCATAGTATCTAAAGAAAGTGATTTAGAGGGCAGGCCGTTATCATTTACTACCTTCTTCAACAATACTCTGGCTAAAATTGGAATATCTCCCGCCCGCTCTCTTAAAGGAGGCGGACAAATTTTCACAACATTTAACCTAAAGTATAAATCTTCCCTAAACTCTCCATCCTCTACTAGGTTAAAAAGATTTTTATTGGTCGCTGCTACCACACGGGTGTCCACTGAAACACTCTTATTTGAGCCGACTCTTTGAATCACCTTTTCAGACAAAACTCGTAGGAGCTTCACTTGCATCGCCGCATCTATCTCACCTATTTCATCTAAAAACAAAGTTCCATTAGAAGCCTCCTCAAAGCGCCCTATTCTTTGACTCTTAGCGTCGGTAAAAGCGCCCTTCTCATGCCCAAACAACTCAGACTCTAACAGTTGCGCCGGTAAAGCCGCACAATTCACTATAACGAGCTTATCTCTTCCAGATAAATCATGAAGCGCCTTAGCAATTAGCTCTTTACCAGTACCTGATTCACCTTCTATTAAAACTGTTGCCTTTGTTGGCGCTACTTGACGGATAATCTGCTTCATTTTCTGAACCTTGGGCGAATTTCCGATGATCTCATCAAGCTTAGATTTTTTAGGTCGTCCGCCTTTCTTTAGCTCAAAGACCTCCTTAACTAATTCCGCATTTTTTTCAGAGAGGCTTTTAGATTGTAGAGCCCGCATTAAAATTAACTCCACCTCATCGATATTTAGAGGTTTAGTAACAAAGTGAAATGCTCCCGCCTTAACAGCGGCCACGGCAGTCTCGACTGATCCATACGCGGTCATTACAACCGAAATAGGTGCATGCTGTTTCCCCTTAAAATCCGCTAAGAGGTTCATTCCATTTTCAGCTCCAAGGCGTAAATCCGTGAGCAAGAGGTCAACAGTCTCAGTTTTTAAGATTGCTCTCGCCCCTTCTAGATCCGCCGCCGTATAAATATCAAACCGATCCTCAAGAGCCTCCCGTAAGCCCTCACGCGTTGCTTCTTCATCTTCGACAATCAGTAAAATGGGGAGACTCATCTCTCGCAGAAAAACAAGACTAAGCTCTTCTGTCAACTCGTCGATGCTGACAATTCTATTAGATCATCAGATTGCCCAAGTAATTTCATCCTTTGGTCATGACGTGGAAAATAGAAAGAAACTGTTGTCCCCTCCTCCTCTTCGCTCTCTATTTTCATCTCACCTCCGTGTTCACGAATGATACGCCTCACTATCAGTAAGCCTAATCCTGTTCCTGCCTCTTTTTTACTCGATTGAAAAGGCTCATAAATACGTCCCATTTCCTCTGGAGAAATACCACCCCCTTTATCTTTAACATGTAAGGAAACTTCAAATTCCGTTACTTTAGTCAGAATAGATATTTCTCCGCCCTCCGCAGACATAGACTGGCTGGCATTTCTAATCACATTATAAAGAGCTTGGCGGATTTGCCCTTTATCTAATGAGAGCTCAGCCACACTATTTGATAGATCTAAGCGAATTTGAGTTTTTCTCCCAGCTAACTCATCTTCCATTCCATTCACTGTCTTAGTAAGTATTTCATTTAAATCACTTGCCTCCCGTTTCGGGTGAGTAGGGCGAATCGCGTGGAGAAAGTCTTTTAATATATTGTCTAAACGATCAATTTCTGCCTGCGCACTCTCGAGATGGCTTTTCATTCTACCTCCATCTTCATTCTGCACATTATTCAATTTTCGTTTTAACAGCTGCAACTGAATACCAAGAGAGTTCAAAGGATTGCCTATTTCATGAGCCACCCCTGCCGCTAGTAATGTTAATGCATTAAAACGCTCACTCTCTATGGACTGCTCTGTCTCCTCTCTTAAAACCGTTATGTCACGTATAAGAAGAACTCGCCCTGAGACCTCCATCACTTCCGCAACAGAAATAGTATCACGAATAGGCGCAGAATAAATATTGAGCGTTCTTTTTTCAGGATACATGACTTCTAGGTCTTGCGATACTACACTTGCTTCATCTGGTGAAAATTTACTCCAATCTAACCCGGGAAGTAATTCCGCCAGCGATTTGCCAATACAACTTTGCTCGCTCAGTCCAAATAGATTCTCAGCTGCTTGATTAATAAACATCGTGATCCCGTCTGAATCAAAAAGTATGACCCCCTCTTGTAATGCTTCTAAAACTTGTTCTAGAAGTCCTTTTTCACGGGCTAACCTATCCACCACCACCTCCACTTGGCGGCTACTTAAGTTATCTAGCCGTGCTAGCACTTTATCAATAAAACTACTCTTCACACCTTTGTTTCATATGACTAAAGGGGATTTCTGTAAACTACCATTACTGATCAAAAACGAATTACTTTTGTTTTTCGTTGTAGGCTTATAAAACAGGCCTTATTTACATCTTAAATATAAATTATGCCTACTACATCACTAGACCTCAAAAAAGAAATCCTTCGTGTTAAAAAGGAGAGAAACGCCATCATCTTAGCTCATAACTACCAAGTTGGGCCTATCCAAGACATTGCCGATTACGTCGGTGATTCATTAGGGCTCGCTCGCCAAGCCCAAGAAACAGATGCAGATGTCATCGCCTTCTGTGGTGTTCACTTCATGGCAGAGACTGCTAAAATCCTAAATCCTAAGAAAACAGTAGTTCTCCCTGATCGTGATGCGGGGTGCTCACTAGAAACAAGCTGTCCTGGACCAGTCTTAGAAAAATACTTAGAAGACAATAAGGAGAAGAATTACTATGTCATCGCTTACATTAATTGTTCCGCACATGTTAAAGCACTTTGCGATGTCATCTGCACCTCTGGAAACGCTGTTAAGATCGTTAACCAAGCCCCAGCAGATCGCCCTATCCTCTTCGTCCCAGATGCTAACCTTGGACAATGGGTCATGGAGCAAACGGGTCGCAAAATGGATCTCTGGCAGGGTTCTTGTTACGTCCACGTAGAGTTCACCCGTGAATCAATCCAAAAGATTAAGGATGAATACCCAGACGCCGCCGTCGTCGCACATCCCGAGTGCACCCAAGCAGTACGCCTACTCGCAGATGAAGTGTGCTCCACGGAAAAAATGATCGCCTTTTGCCAAGATAGCCCTTCTAAAAATATCATCGTCGTCACTGAAAGCGGCATGCTGAACCGCCTCCGCAAGGAAGCGCCAGATAAAAACCTTATCCCCGGACCTACTGATCACTGTGCCTGTGCAGACTGCAAGTTTATGAAGATGAATACATTAGAAAAACTTTACGATTGCATCAACGACCTAACCCCTACGGTCGAAATGGACGATGACCTGCGCCTAAGAGCAGAAAAATCTCTTCTGCTAATGCTGGAACAAAGCTAAGAAGTCGTAAGACAAATTGGTGAATACTCTCTTATAAAGTAATAGAATAGCTTTAGATAAAAACTCTTCAATGATGGAAAATTCATTAAAGATAAGCTTGACCTGCATAAATTCCTTGTCGAGCTTCGCTGATCACTTGTATTTGCAGAATTATCACGTAAATACAACTCTTCATGATTGATGAGGCGTCCTTTAGTGGCGTCTTATTACAGAATCAGAAATTCATCTACCCTACATTTCTCAACTTCTACTATGGCGACAAAAAAAACGACTTCTAGCAAGAAGGCAACAGCAACCAAAACGGCAAAAAAGGCAGCTAAAAAAGCGACTAATCCTATCGCCAAAAAAGCGACCAAGAAGACCGCCGCTAAGAAATCGACGGCTAAGGCAGTAGAAAAGAAATCCGCTCCCGAGCCAAAGAGTAAAAAAGAAAAATTAGATAAGTCTATTTTTACTCAAACAGAAAATGTAGATCTTCAAGATAAAGTAAGAGAATTAGTACTCCTTGCCAAAGATCAGGGCTACCTTACTTATGACGATATCAATGATGCTCTGCCTAATAACATCGTAGAGCCTAAAGAACTTGAAAATGTAATGGAGCAGTTAAACTCCATGGAGTTTGATATCATAGATGCTGCAGAAGTCGACCGTTATCGTGACTCAAAATCTGCAGAGAGTGCGGTCGTAGATCCGAAGGAAAAACTCGATATATTGGATGATCCGGTTCGCATGTATCTCAAGCAGATGGGACAAGTTCCACTGCTTACTCGTGAACAAGAGGTGGAAATATCTAAACGGATAGAGACTGCTGAAAGTAATGTGCAGAAGCACTTTCATAAATATGGATTTACGGCGGACTGTTATCTAGAACTCGCTGACAAACTCCAGAAAGGAAAAGAACGGTTCGACCGCATTATTCTTGATAAGAAAATTGAAAGTCGTGAGCGCTACATGAAAGTTCTCCCTAAATTGTGTGAGCAAGTCATGCAGCTTCATGAAGCGACTTCAGACGCCTTTAGAAATTACAATTCTAAATCAGCTCGGAACAAAGAGGAAATTGCGGAAACGATCAAAAAAAATGTCCAAACCTTAGATCGCCTCTACGGTCGCTTTTATTATAAGCAAAAGGTCATTGAGGACTTCTGCGAAGAGATAAATGACTACGAGAAGCGATTTCAAAAATACGAGCGAAAGCTACAAGCAAACCCAAATGATAAAGAGTTTGAAACGAAGCTCCGCGAAGTACAGCAAGAAGTTTGGCATGAAGCTTCTGAATTTAATGAGAACACCGAAGAACTAAAAAAATGGATTGATGCCGCACATAAAGCGAAAACGGAAATGGTGGAAGCTAACCTCCGTCTCGTCATTTCTATTGCTAAAAAATATACAAATCGCGGACTCTCCTTTTTAGATCTGATTCAAGAAGGAAACATGGGGCTTATGAAAGCTGTAGAGAAGTTTGAATACCGTCGTGGATATAAATTCTCTACCTATGCTACATGGTGGATCAGGCAAGCAATCACTCGTTCTATCGCTGACCAAGCTAGAACGATTCGTATTCCTGTTCACATGATTGAGACGATCAACAAGCTCATGCGGGTGCAAAAACAGCTCGTTCAAGAATTGGGTCGCGAGCCTTCTTCGGATGAAATAGCTGACGAAGTTCACCTCCCTGTGCAACGTGTCCGTGTGATCTTAAAAATGGCACAGCAGCCCATCTCTCTTCAAGCTCCTGTGGGAGATTCAGATGACACCTCCTTTGGAGATTTCATCGAGGATAAAGGAGCAGATAATCCGATGGAAGAAGCCGGCTTCTCCATGCTTAAAGATAAAATAAATGACGTCTTAGATACTCTCACCGAGCGTGAGCGAGAAGTGCTGGAACAACGCTTTGGATTACAGGATGGTTATTCTCGTACTCTCGAAGAGGTTGGGCGACAGTTCCAAGTCACGCGAGAGCGAATTCGCCAGATTGAAGCGAAGGCGCTCCGTAAAATGCGTCATCCCACTCGTATACGTAAACTAGAAGGATTTATTGATATGAGTAACCTCTAAGTCTCTATCATAAGATTTAAAGTAAGCTGCAGACCTCTTCTCTGCAGCTTTTTTAGGGAAGTCCCTGGCTCACTATGCAGGAACTTTAGTAAATGCTTAACCGATTACTTTAACTAAATAGAAAGCAATAAGATTCCTCATGAAAATAAGGCGGGCTCAGATTACTTGTCGCCTTATCTATGTGTATTTCCACAGCGAAAGCATGATTCAATGTGATCATTCACCATTCCTGTTGCCTGCATGAAGGCATAACATATCGTTGGACCCACAAATTTAAAGCCGCGTTTTTTAAGATCCTTGCTCATTTTTTCAGATTCAGAGGTAGAAGAAGGTATCTCAACGGCTGATTTCCATTTGTTAATGGTAGGTTTCCCCTCTACAAACGACCAAATATAATCGCTGAAATGACCAAACTCTTTTTGCACCTTTATAAAGCACTTTGCATTTGTCACTACAGAATGAATCTTTAACTTATTCCGCACAATTTCAGTATTAGCCATTAACTCCTCCATTTTTTCTGGAGAATACTGCACTATTTTTTTAGCTTCAAAGTTATCAAATGCTATACGATACCCTTCACGCTTGCGTAAAATAGTCACCCAGCTCAATCCCGCCTGTGCTCCTTCTAGTGTCAGCGCCTCAAAAAGTTTTCTGTCATCATAAATAGGAACTCCCCATTCTTGGTCATGATACCTTCGCTCTAAAGGGCTAACGCCCACCCAATCACATCTATTCATCCTTTATAGTTAATATATTAGGATGAAATATTAAACTCACTATTGAAAGAAGTTCTTAGTCTCTTCATGTAAACAGACGTAGTTATATTATACTATGCCCAGAAACCTTCATCACATATTATTTTTACAGATGACCAAGGTTACGGAGATCTCAGTTGCTATAGAGCAGCATTAATGACTGGGTATTACCCGTCTCGGATTAATACGGCAACTGGGTCTAACTTTTCCGTACTTCTCGCAGATGATACAAAAGGCTTAAACCCTGAGAAAATTAAAATTGCAGAATTACTCAAAACTGCGGGGTATAAAACAGGAATGTTCGGCAAGTGGCATCTGGGTGATCAACCAGAATTTTTTACCAACGAGACAGGGATTCGATGATCTTTAGGGGATTCCCTATAGCCATGACATCCCCCCCTTTTCACCCAAGGCAAGAAAGTTTCAAATCCCCACCCCTTCCACTTTTAGCAGGAGAGAAGGTAATAGAACTAGAACCCGATGCTGATTTCCCTCACAAAGCGTATCACAGAAAAAGCGGTGAACTTCATAAAGCATAATAAAGAGACCCCATTCTTTCTTTATATACCTCATCCTATTCCTCATAGCCCAATACACGCCTCACCCCCCATTCATAAAAGGAGTTCCAAAATATCTTAGCAAAATTAAAAAAAAGAGGATGTCTACATTGATTATAAAACGCGCAGTAAACTTCTATTTGAAAGAGTATATCTAGCGACAGACATAATAATAGTCACTTTTATTTGAAAATAATTCATTTTTTTATAGCCATGCGGCACAGATAATGCAATTTCAATTTAAATTATGGAACAATCAACTACACAATTACATACTACTTGTGGAGAATTTCTTAACTCAAGAAGGACTTTCCTTACTTCTGCCTCACTTGCGGTAGGAGGATATATGATGTCCGCTACTGATGTGAAAGCTGCATCTAAGTCATATGATGTTGACATCAATTACCTTCCTGTAGACTGGGTTAGATTCCAAGGGAAAGACATTTTCAGATACGCGAAGTATATTGACAGTTTAGATCTTAAGCACATCTCTAACCAGCAAATCATCGCTGTGCATGCGCGGAATAAAGGATCAGTTTGGAATTCCCTTCCCCCTAAAACTCAGTGGAAAAACATCGGAGAAACTCTTAAAGTCGTAGATACACTCGCAGACGCTCTTAACCAAGATGTGAAAGAAGTAGTCTCTCTTTACAGAAGCCCTGCGTATAATTCTCGTTGCCCAGGAGCTAAGCCTAACTCTTTTCACAAAAAGAATGTAGCTATGGATGTCATCATGCACTCTTCTCCCAGAAAAGTATACTCACTAGCTAAATTCTACCGTGATAACAAAAAAGGGTTTGAAGGTGGCGTAGGAAGCTATAGCGGCTTTACGCACGTTGACACAAGAGGCTATAACGCTACTTGGTAAATAATCCAGCAAGGATTACTGCTCTAACTTGTCGATGAAGGAACTTGTATCCTCCATCAATTTTTATATTCCTAAATTCTCTCTTTTAAGTGGCTCTATCCTGATAGATGATGGGCTTTTACAAAAAGCTCTCTCTCGGAAAGAAGTTTAAAAAATGACTAATCTGTTGATTAACTATTTGTGTAATATGCCTGCAATGCTGATACTACTGAGTCAGCATATTCTCTGAAAATAGATTTCCGCATACTCCCGCGTATTAGCTTATACCCATCGTAATCGCCTAACTGGATCCTAGCGTGAACTTCATGTGAATTCATGATGTAAGGCTCTAGAAATATCGTTGGGCACTGATAAAGCCTGTTTGCTAATAGATTTCGTGTCCACACATAGCCTTCATTGTCCACTTGAATGGCGCGCGTAGAGTTTAGCTCATATTGATAGGGCGGTAGTCCAGTCTCATTTTTAAAGGCATCTACAAAGCTTTGCGAAATCGCAACTTCCTCACTAATTGTTCCTTGTAGAATCCTGCGTGTCATTTCAAACCGCTGGTCTTCCTGCGCTAATTCAGACTCCGTATAAGCTCCATTAAGCAATATATGAAAATGATTACTATCAGTAAGTTGCGGATCAGAAGGATCCCCCCAAGCCTCTGCATTAAAATGTAATGCCACCACTAAGTCTGGCTTTATAGACTCATTCACTTTTTGAGCACGCGCTCTTATCTCCGCCGTTCTGTAGAAGAGCTTATCTGCCAAGCTATTGCCTATAGATTTATCTAACCCTAAGGTCTCTACTTTTGCTTTAGCTAATGCTTTAAAATGAGGCGAACGTTTCCATGTCATGGGGCTGTTACTCTCCCTTGTAAGGAAAACTTCTGCACCTAGTGCTTCTAATTGAGGTTTGATGAGTTGTGCCACCAGAAGCGTCATCTCACCCTCCATTACAGGCATTTCCTCATCGATCTTAAACCAACGTTCTTCGATCTTAGCGCATTTCCCACCAATATGACCTGGATCTAGTGCTATCCTTACTCCCTGCAGAGGAAGTTTTAAGTCTCTTTCCGAAAGCTCACTCTTTACCCTCCAGTACCTAGCACCTGTTTCAGGAGCTACTAAAGAGTAGTTCATCTTATACGCAAACTCTCCTTCTTTAGTCTTCACCACGATCCCATCTTTTTCTTGATTAATACTAAAATAGTTCTGCCATTTATTGCCTATGACATAATATTTCGAGAGCGTTTCTATGAAGCCATCTGGGTCCAAAGTTGTGTTCGATGAATTCAATTCCTCCCAAATAGGGGCAACTCCTAATTCTGCTAGGTCCTGCCTATATTCAACTCGTGAAGAGTGATTAAAATACCATACTATACTGATGGAAACTAAGAGGGTAAGTATACCTAAGATCTTTCTCATATCTAACATAAAGGTCTGGTCATAAGTAATTGTCCAAGTTTTTTCACTTTGCTCTTGCAGTCAGATACAATTCTAGAGTTTTTATCATCTCATATTACACAAATTCTCTATGTTATCTGAATCCCCCTTCATTGAAAAGTATCCGAAAGACAACCAAGACTTCATCCTCGAACAATATCGTAAGCTTATTGATCTCTTTAATCAAATTTCTCAAACAATGCACCACCAAACGGAAGATGCCTTTTCTAACAAATTAGAAGGTAGCGCCGCGTCTGGAAACGGAATGCACCAAGGTGATGCTGGCAGTGAGGCCTATGACAGAGAGTTTGCTTTAAATATGCTTGGAAAGGAAGTAGACTCACTAAAAGAAATAGAGTCTGCTATAAAACGCATTGAAAATGGAGAATATGGAACTTGCGCTATGTCTGGTGAACGCATTCCGCTAATGCGATTAGAAGCGATACCATTCGCTAAATATACTGTCACATGCCAAGCGCAATGGGAGGAAGAAGAAAAAAATAACACCTCAAAAAGACAAGATTATGGATTTGACGGATTTGGTGAACAATCCATGACGAATTCACTTGACGCAGAAGAGTAAATAACCATAGTTTATGCCCTTATCATGTCTAGAGATATCATCATCCTTGAATGCACAGAAGCGAAAGCGGAAGGAAAGCCTACTTCTCGTTACAATTCTACACGCAATAAAAAGAGCCTTAATACACCAGGTCGTCTTGAAAAAATAAAATTCAATCCATTTTTGAATCGTCGCACCCTTCATCGTGAGCTTCGCTAATTAAACATTTTTTAATATGTCAGAACCAAAAACTATTGAACGCCGTATAGCCTTCCGCAAAGCGAATAGACGTATGCCACGTCGCAGCGTAGACATCCCTGTGGAGAAAATGAATATCCATAACCCTGAACTACTAGCGCGTTTTACATCTGAAACTGGGAAAATCCTTCCTCGCCGTGTTACAGGTATTTCTGCTAAACTTCACCGTAAAATCAATCGTGAAATTAAGCGAGCTCGCTCTCTTAACCTCCTCCCATAGTAGAGCTATTATATTTAAAAATCTTTATTAAAAACCGTGATCTATTAGATTACGGTTTTTTTATTTGGCGGCTCTAATTCTGACCTATATTTAATCAAGTCGCTCCTTCTTGATCTTCGAAAAAG
>CALLLS010000011.1 GCA_938008215.1 uncultured Verrucomicrobiales bacterium
TTAATCGCCCCATCTAATGTAGAGTATTCCGTATGTAAATGAAGGTGCACAAAGGAATCCTTATGTGATTCAGAAAGTGGAACAACGGACATATTAATGACCTAATACCAACCGCAAAAAACTAGCTAGTAAAATTTATTACTCAAAAAACACGCACTCTTTCCACCTTTTCGTGCTACATTCTCTACGGTATGCCTTCTGCACAAGATCTCGCCTCTCTCTCCATCGTCTTCTATGATGGGGAGTGTGGCATCTGCAATAGATCCGTCACCTTCATCTGGAAGAATGATCCTCAAGGCATTTTCCATTTCCTCAGCCTTCAGTCAGATAGCGCCCAACAGTTTCTTCATCATACTGGTGTCTCCGAAGTAAAATTCGATACCCTCTATCTCCACCATAACGGAGAAATCTATTCTCGAAGTGATGCCACTGCGCATATCCTCAAGAGTTTAGCAGCTAAGCGCTGGCAATTCTTAGGGAAAACCCTAAAATTCATCCCAAAGGCACTCCGCGATCTCGGTTATAACACCATCGCTCAAAACCGCCATTGGCTCTCTCCTAAGGCGGAATGCCCCTTACCTCCTAATGACGTCCGTAAACGTTTTCTATAATGCTTAACCTACACCAAATAGAGCCTCTCCCGCTTTTCAGCCTAAATTAAAGTTTACAGCCCTTCATATAATCTTAGTAATTTTCCCTGACCGTATTCATCCGATCATATCATATGAAATTTCTATCTGCGCTTTTTATTGTCTTAGCCTCATACCAAGCGCATTCCGCTACGATTATTCCTATTTCTTTTGCTGACTTTGGCAGTGATGCTGCTGGGAAACACCGCTACAGCAAATGGTTCTACTGCAAATCTAACGATATTAGAAACCACGGGGAATAACTACTCTTATTCATTTACCTATAGCAACCAAGACTTCGATGGTGACGGCATCAATGATACCCTTACCTTTACCACTTTAGTAGAAGGCTTCAGAGGCGGCACGATTGCATCTAGCCTAGACGGTAGTAATGGTTCAACAGGGACTATGGGTTCTGCGACCATTGGAACCACAGACAGGACCGTCACTTCCAATGGAAACGGATGGGCAGTACAAAACCCCCTCTTTAATCCTGGAGAATCTCTCGTTTTCACCATTTCTAGTCTCAGCGTTACTCTCACTGACACGACCAAGACAGCTACCGCTTGTGCTACTGGATTTACTAACGCTCACTTTAGAGAAACAGGCAGGAGTAATGGTCACTTAGCCGTCGTTGGAGAAGGGACTGGTCTAGATGAAGCCCGTTGGGATAGCATTGACTATCAATTCAGTAACTTTGATACTGGCAATGAAACGCTCGTCATCTCGGCAGCACCCCAAAATGGACAAGGCTCTAATGTGCAACGTATTGCTCTAGAAGATGTAGACTTTGGGATTGATGTAAAAGTCATCCCAGAACCTTCTTCCGCTGCCCTTCTCGGTATCAGCGGACTCGCTCTTCTCTCGCGTCGCCGTAGGTAAAAGAAGCATCTTTCTCACTAGGAAATGACGGCTTCTACGTCAAATTTTTGATAAGCAACTTTGTTGTAAGATAAAAACCACGGCAGGATCCCATATGCTCCCCTAAACCAGGCATTATCCGTCTGAACTTTAGCGTCGATTACACTACACGACAAAAGACTTGCTAGGGTAAAGCCTCCCTTAGAAACGGCGGTTTTATCAAAACCGCCCTACCCATTTGCTTGTATTATATGGCGAAGCGGTAGGGAGGATTCGATGAATCCTCCGCTTATAAAAAATCTCACTTAAATACACAGACTCTATTTTTTGCGGTATTGCGCCTTTGCGAGAGAACTAAAAATAGGCTCACATCCCGTAAACTGGTACATAGTTGTAAGCAACCCGCTTTTTCTTTTCGTCATTATAAAAGAAAATGAGCTGTCTCGCGATGTCACTTTGCTTCCAGGTTCTTCTTATAATAAACTTTTTTTCTACGTTCTTATTCGTGAAAAATTCTGCAGGGTAAGATACATTTCCTTTCACTGGCGCTTTGACGATTTTAACGGAACTTGATTTGAGATTAAGTTTATCACCTGCTATCTCTCCAAATATTGGTTGCTTTGTGGAGTTAATAAACATGATGTCTCCTTTATCGAAGTTTTCTTCATTCGCATTAATGGCGGTAAACTTAACCGGAAAAATAGGGTTTTTGTCATCTTTTGATGCTAAGACTAAGATTTTCTTCCATGATTTTGGAATCGTGATGGACGGTGCGCCCTTGGGCACCTTCTCATTCTTGGGTAAGGCTTCCGGCAAAAAGTATATTTTGCTTATCGGGTCAGGAAGAGTGAACGTCTCGGTAAAATAACTTTTAGGGAACTCGATATTAAAGGTGGTCTTTCTGTCGATTATCGCCACCGCAGACTTAGCCGAAACATTATCTGCTTTATAGAAGTAAAACTGAATCTCCTTATCTGCATTGGCAGCACAGAGAAACAGAATAGAATAAAGTAGCGTAATATAGATTCTCATAAATTATGCTTAAACTTCATCACTACTTAACCAACGGAAAGACACAATTTTATATTTTCTTCCGAGAGTCTTATTTGTGAGTGAAAGGTTAGAATAGATTTCTTCCTTATTATCTGTCACGGCGTCAACAAAGTCCGCTGTTCTTGTCACGACGGCTTCACACCATGCCTTCCCCCCGCCATTAGATGATTCTCCGTATACTCGTATGATAAAGGTATCATCCCTAGCGGTAAGAGCAGGCGCTAGCGGTCTCATTAAATCGGCTTGGCGTGTCCAACCAGGGGTTCCATACACAGCACTCCCCACTTCCGCATTAGTAAATTTTCCTGGTGAGGTATGAATACTTGCGTTATCTGGAAAGGCAGTAGTAATATCATCGTATGGGCTGTCACTACTCTTTGAGAGAGTTAATAGCCCACTTTCTACCGCCCCTGCTAAGCTCTGTGAGATATTTGGATCGTTTGGAGGTAAAAGCTTCCGGTTGAAAAATTCAGATAGCGATAAGAACGGTCCTCTGTCACGGATCTCAGCTACGATATTCGTTGCTAATGCGGTAATATGATCGTCGGAGAAATCCATGAAGCCATTCAACACTTCAGCTCCATTATCATACACAGCCGGATCACCCGATAGAGTTGTGCGTGAAACGGGCGTGCCTCTCGCCCCTATATGTTATCTAGTGTTGCTGTTCCATTAGCGAGATCATCATCCACGAAAGGAACTAAGGTGTTTTTCTGACTTTTCAGTAGGGCCGACCAAGCTTCCACCGAGGTGGAATTAATATTAAAGGCTCCATTCACGACGAGGCGTGAGGCAATATTTTTCCAGCCATCTTGCGAAGTTAAGAGATCTAGATCACTGGCAATAGCAGAAGAACTATATTTTGAGGGCTCATAACACTTATTGGGCAAATCATCTGTCCCTTCTAAAAAATCTTTGAAAAGGTCATTTTGATTTTTTAAGACGCCACTATTATCATCTCGTAAGCGGGGAGCTATTGAAGAGGTGAACCAATCATCGAGTATGAGGTGATTTGTTATATAGCTATGGTCTAAGCTATCTCCCTGAGATATGGCATCACTATCAATCAAGTAACTGGCTGAGCTGTTCCCCAATGCATTTGCGACCCGTGGTGGGTTCACATTATTAAAAGCAAAGTCAAAGTGCGATAGCTCTAGAATAGATTTAAGGGGCTTCGTGGGAACCTCAGACACCGTCATATTTGGTAATCCATCCTCTGGCAGATTAGAGTTTCCAATGAAGTTCGAGGATCTGCCATCGGATACTTGTATGGGACTTATCAGTTCTGGTGCTAAGTCTCCAGTAATCTCTTCAAATACAACTTCATAAACGCTCGTATCCAGACCTACATCATTATTAATCATTGCTGGTGCATAATGAAAGTACTTGTGCTGACTGTAGCCTAAAGGAGAATAATTACTATCTGAAAACAATTTGTGCCTGATCTCAAAGGAGAAAAATGGGATATCTGTGTCTCCTGGCTTACCCAATGTACTTAATGAGCGATTCTGCCCATCTCCACTTACAATATCCGCGCCTGCAAATGCAACTAGCTGATCTTGATTAAGTGCCGTCGCAAATGTTTCCGCTGGAACAAGAAAATAATTGCTGCGATCCACATATTCATCAAATCCAAATGTCAAATCTGTAGCATTGATCTCCCAGGCCATGTGAAGGCTATTTTTGGGTTGAGTAGAAAGCTTAGTGAATAATGCTCCTGAATTTTGGTCATATCCAGGATCCAAATCAAAAACATCACCAGATGCAGATAAGGGAGTACTGTTGGATGGAGAGAATACTCTCGTTTCCCCAGGTTTCCATATGGGGTTGGGAATTTCAAGTTCTGGTATAAGCATCCTCATAAAATCTAGTTGACCTTGACCAGCAGTCACTATTCCTATCCGCTCTCCCAAGGGCAGTGTATTTTTACTTGTTTTTTCTTCACCATCAAATCCCACAAATAGGTTAATTGGAAAATTTGTTCCTAGACGAACCTCCCTTGGAGGCATTCCAGTCAAGGCGACGTTATAGGGATTCCATTAGGTGACGGCTGGTCTATACAAAAGTGATGGTATGCGCCTATTAGGTCTATTCTCCGTGCTAAATGAGTAATACGAAAATGGCATATGAATACTCGTTAAAACGAGATTAATAGGCAGCGCCTCTAGCATGTTATACTCTTGGACGTCTAAAACGGGAATGCCATTATCGTAAGATATATGATTATAAAGGGTGGCGAACTCGACTAGGGCGTTCCAACTCATGGAGACATGCCTATCGGTAGCCCATCCATAAATAGAAGCCTGAATATCAGCATTATTATCCGCATACTCATTTGCATTTGTAATATTGTTTCCTGTAGTCTTCTGGTTCAGTGCTGCTAAACCGTAACCTATACTTCTAGTTAAAGTATCGCCTTCATAAGTAAGATTAAAAGAGTCAATTTCTCCATTGCTTTCCACAGTTGCCCAATTTTCTGACATTACTGAGAGGTCTTTTTTCCACCCTCCCGTCGCATTATTAGTCAGGAGCCCTTTAGAATAAGTGGTGAGGTCATTAAAATATGGTTTAGAGTCAGTAATGAGATCAATAGTGTTTACAGTGAGCACATTATCGAGGTTTAGTTCATTAGGAATATTAAAGGACTCCCTATGCGGCAGGGCATTAGAAGCGAATCGTTCACTGTTCTCTTCAACTGTTAAGGTCGCAAAATCTGCATCGTCGTATTCGATCAAAGCCTTCGTATTCTGTCCCTGAATCCACCACGCGTATTGCCCATCCTGTGTGTTCTTTGGTATAACATGAACTTCCTCTGCAGGCACAGAAACGGATCCAGCACTTAGCAGAGGAACCGTGTCTGCTCCTGCGACAACACTAGGAGGTGCACTCGCATCAGACGGGGTTCTATTAGTTCTATCGTAGCTAGAAACAAGCCATGTGAGAAATCTGCCTGGCTGGTTTGCATCGATTAGATCTCCATTAACTAACTTGTTATTATAAATTGGCACAGTGGGCTGTCCATCTTGATCATGGTCAGAGCCTTCCCAGGATCTCCATACGCCAGTGAGTTGTCTAGGTGCTGTTAGTGATCCACCCGCGACGGCATCGGCAGGAGCAGTGATTCTGGTGTCTGGTCCCGTGGTTTTCTGGAGCTCATTGATCGCTTCATAGAGGGCAAGGCGCGCATTGTCTTCGGCGGTACTGCTTCCGCTGGCGGCGGACTCCCTTAGTGATACGGAAGAGAGAGAAAGGAGTCCCACTGCCATGAAGGCGAGAAGGACAATGAGGGATAAGACGGAGATCAGGGCAAATCCGCGAGAGGAGGAAGTATTTGGTGAGGCTCTCATACAGAAAATCTAAGATTTAGTAAATACACTGTATAGACAAAAATTTACAATGTAAACTCTTAAGCTCATGGGAAATCGTGAAAAGTGCCAATAAACCCTCGATAATTTATCACTTGCAGGTCATGGTCAGCTTTTTTACGTTTACTAATTTGTCATATCTTCAACAGCCTCTTGCGTGACATTCAGAAGTTGCATAATGATTTCTTTCACTTTTAAGGCGATCTCAGAATTCATTATACTCTGAAAAAGGCTCTTAAAGTCAGTATAGTTAAGATCCTCTATATTCAGCCAATCAAACCCAACGCCTGAAATAGCAACTAATACGACTATGATTATAATCAACTTCATAGGATTCCAGTCTGCATTTTTCCCATTGTTTGTCAACTCAGCGTGAGGGTGAAATGTGGCAGGTCATCTAGCTAGGGGAATTATTAGGGTGGCGCGCTTTCTAGCGATTCACAAAATACAGCGCTGTTAAGGGAGTCTGGATACCAGCGTAGTCCGATAGGGCTACGTGAAAAGCAAAGTGAGATTTATGGTCTGCAAGACCGACCATATAACACGACATTTTTTATAAGCGGAGGATTCATCGAATCCTCCCTACCGCTTCGCCATATAATACAAGCAAATTGGGTAGGGCGGTTTTGATAAAACAGCCGTTCCTAAGAGTGGCTTTGCGACTTTGCGAGAGGTTTAAATTCTTGAGTCATTTCCAAAGCGGAAGCCCTCCATGTTCCTTCAGCTGTTTTGCTTGGAGCTGTTGGAGGAAGTAGTCCCCTTTCTTGGGCGTGGTCATCCCTTCATTAATGGCGACGAACGGCTGCACGGAGTCCCACCAGGCATCGTATTCTTTAGAAAGTTTCTGCACAACTTCTGGATTCTCTGCGGCGAGGTCATTCTCCTGCATAAGGTCATTATTGATATCATAGAGGAACTTGTTTTTGACGAGGCGCCGCTTTTGGGTTCGCACCGCGCATTCGTATTGCGCCTTTTCCTTTGTTAAGCCCTTAGTGCCCCATCTCCCTTTATTAAAGAAGAGGGTGCGGTCTTTCCAGTCCGCCTTCGGATCCTCTAATAGCGGTAAGAGCGACTGCCCACGCGGAGGGAGCTTACTCTCCGGAATGTCTGCACCCGTAAGATCACAAAAGGTCTTATAGAGGTTTAGATGTGCGGAGAGGGCGGGGATATCTACGCCCTCCTGAGTCTTCCCTTTCAGATACCAATAACTAGGAACGCGCGTTCCGCCTTCCCACATCGAGTTCTTCGTGCCTTTCATTCCTGCATTATAGGCAGTAGCAGGCTTCCCATTGATTTGAAATCTGCCCATCGACATCCCATTATCAGTCATGAAGATCACTAGGGTGTTTTCTAACTGATTCCACTCTTCCAGCTTTTCCATCAGATGCCCAAAGTTTTCATCAATGTTCTCTATCATGCCGTAACGAGCGGCGGCGTTGGCGGTGAGTCCCATGTCCTTAAAGCGCTTTAAATTCTTCTTGGGGGCATAGAATGGTCCATGAGGAGCATTAAGTGAAAGGTAGGTGAAATACGGTTGTTCCGCATCTATCTGTTCTTTCATCCATCTCAGAGCGGCCTTGAAAAAAACGTCGGTGCAGAAGCCTTCCGTTTTCACGACCTCATCATTGTGGAGGAGGATATTATCAAAATACTTCGCTTCTGCATTTCCAATGAAGTCACCGAATTGTTCCTGCCCCAGCCCACCTGCACCATGAATAAAAACTTCATGGAATCCGCGGTTATTCGGTAAATACTCCTCTCCTTCATCACCGAGATGCCACTTCCCAAAAATCCCATTCTTATACCCTGCTTGACCGAGCGCTTGCGGAAAGGTGACAACATCTAAGGCGAGCCTCTCCCGAGAAAGAATAGTATGCGTGACACCAACCTCGAAGGGATGACGTCCGCTCATGAGGGCGGCACGGGTAGGAGTGCAGGTGGGGCTTACTTGGAACTCGGTGAAGCGCGAGGACTTCTCATGAAAGGCGTCTATGTTCGGCGTCTTTAAAAGAGTATTCCCCATGCAGGAGAGATCCCCCATTCCTTGATCGTCGGTGAGAACAAAGACGATGTTAGGACGGCTCCCCTTGAGAGATTCTGCAATGAGTGGAGAGCAGGCGACGAGACAAAGAAGAGTAGTGAGTAATTTCATTGGGGTTGGTTATTATTTAGAACACGGGGAGGGAGACCAATGCTCCTTGAAAGGTTGCGGTTTTGCGCCTTGGCGAGAGGTAAAACTAAGAAAAAAACACAGACAAGGATGCCTATGCTACTTGAGCCTAATAGTTGACCTTTCCTTTTTTAGAGCGTTGCTTGGACTCTTTCCACCATTCACTAGGGCCTTCTTTTTCTATCTCTTTCCATAGGGCAAGTAAGGTCTCCTTCATCTCTTCTGTCTTTTCAGGCATTTCTTCAGCAAGATCATGCTCCTCTTTCCAATCCTTCTGGATTTCATAAAGCTGGAAGTTCTTTAGTGTTTCGTCCCCTACGATTTTCCAATCGCCGATCCGCATCGCCACCCGATCACCAGGAGGTGAGACATGCGTGCGCCAGAAGAGAGGCACCTCCCGCTCCACAGCTTTCCCTTCAAAGGCAGGAAGCATACTGACGCCATCAATGACGCGATCCTCTGGAAGTGCGATATCTACGATTTCTAATATGGTGGAGAAAATATCCGTCCCGATGACAGGAACATCGCTCACGCTACCTGCTTTAATATGCCCTGGCCAACGAACTATCCCAGGCACGCGAATTCCTCCTTCATGGTCACTGCGCTTTCTACCACGTAAACCACCCGTAGAGCCCCCTTTAACTTTTCCTCTTACTTCTCCTTTTCCTTCAGGGTCATTATCCGAGGTGAAAATGAGAATCGTATCTTCCGTTAGCCCTTGCGCGTCTAGAGCATCCATGACCATCCCTAAGGCGTTATCTAGCTGAGAGATATTCCCCATATACGTTTTGTTAGGGTGCCCCTCATAAAGAGCTTCAAACTTGGGGGCGGTGGCGATGGGCTTATGAGGCTCATGTAACCAAATGGAGAGCGCAAATGGCTTAGCGGGGTCACGCATTTCCTTAATCCACTTATTCGCCTCACCTGCCACGATCTGAGCGGAGTAACCTTCTATTTCCCCAAGAGGCTCTCCATTTTTAATGAAGTTCTTGGGATTTTTATGGCTGGGCACCGCATTATTCTGGGTCGTCATCCAGTAATCATATCCACCTTGTTTACCCGGATTTGGGTATCCTGGCTTATTGTACTGGTTTGCAGAAAGAAGGTGCCACTTCCCGACATGGCAAGTCTCATACCCTATCCCCTTTAATAACTCAGGATAAGTGATTTCACTCTCTCTTAGCATAGAGGATCCGTTACCAGAAAGGTGACGCCATACCCCATTACGATAAGGTGTGCGTCCAGTAAGAATAGAAGAGCGCGATGGGGAGCATACGCCGCTGGCAGAGTAGCATTGCGTAAACTTAACCCCTTGAGAGGCGAGTTTATCGATGTTCGGCGTCTCAATGAGCTCATGTCCATAGGTAGCCGAGTCTCCCCAGCCCATGTCATCGGCAAGAAAGACGATGATGTTTGGTTTTTCAGCGGAGAAGCTTAGCGCGGTCGACGCGAGAAGCGAACCAACAAGGAGGAGTGTCTTTTTAATCAATGTCATTTTACTTAAGGTTGATTTTAAATCCGTTAGCAATTTCTAGTGGGAAGCTATTAGGCTTCGTGATCTTTAATCCTTTAGGCGTTTGCTTCCAAGAGATTTTTTCCTCGCTGCCTAAGAGCTCAATGCTTGTGATATTTTTCTCTAAAATGCCTCCTGATTTAAGAGTCTTAATGAGAATATCCTCTTTAGGCACAGCAAGGACGAAGGCATAGAGATTTCCATCCTTAGTGGTGAAGCGAATATCCTGTGGGCTAAAGTTCTTCTTATTCTCTCCCTGACGACCATCCTTCATCTTAAGCGGTCCTTCACCATAGACTTTCCAAGGATGTGTGCCGTAAATCCCCTCACCATTCATCTTCAGGAAGTCACCGAAGGCATCCAAATATGCGGCTTGCTTCTTAGGGAGCGTACCATCTCCTTTCAGAGCGACGTTCAACATGACGACCCCATTCTTACTAATGGCATCGATAGCGTCACCCACCATCACAGCGACAGACATCTTATTTACCGAACCGGCACGATAAAACCAACCTCCCGAAAGATCGGTAGCCCACATCCATGGCTCAGGCTTAATGCCCCCTGCACTTCCACGCTCTAGGTTATAGGTAAAAGCCTTTCGCGGAGCTTCCGCATCTTTAAAAGAAAGGACGACGTCCTGCTTCCCTCCGTTTTCTGCCAAGTCCCTATTGATATAATCTGTGAAGAGCTTAATACCTAAGCCTTTCCCCTTCCCAATCTTAGGGTATGGGCTGTCATTATTAAACATGTCTGGGTCATACTTCTCTATGAGATCCCAACAACGCTTATACCAATGTTCATTCCAACTATCCTGCGTGGCATAATTCTGTTGATCAAACTGCATATTAAAGAGCTGCGCCTCTGGTGTTCCTGACGTATTATACTTGCGTGCATTCGCAAAGAAGCGCGGTGACCAGTAAAGGTGGGTAGAGACTCCAAACTTCAGTCCATACTTCTCGGCGGCGTCTTTCCACTCCTGAATAGTATCACGCTTAGGTCCCATTTTAACGGAGTTCCAAGGATGAAAGGAATCATACATATCAAAGTTATCATGGTGCGTCGCCACTGGCATGATGAAACGCGCGCCCTTCTCTTTAAAATAGGAAACCAGTCCGTCTGGATCCCAATTCTCCCCTTTAAAGAGAGGAATGAGATCTTCATAACCAAACTCTTCAAGAGGGCCATATCGTTTAATGTGCCACTCGGTGAGCGTCTCATTCATGCTGTAATCCTTCGGGTCTTTCCCTTCTCGGGCGGGAGAATACATGCGTCTGCCATAGTGTGACCCGTCATTCGGGCGGTTTTCATCCGCCGCAGATGAGATTCCCCAATGCATCCAAACCCCAATCTTCCCATCCACAAACCACTCTGGCACTTTATAATTTGCAGAGATGACTCCCATGTGGGTTCTATTTTCTTTTCCGCATAAGCTACACTTCCTAGAATGAGCGCAGATGCCATGTATGAGCTAAATGATGAGAGGTTCATTAATAATTATTTATCTGTAATTTAATAATACGTTAAGACGTAGTAGGATATTGCATAAAAAAACTTTTACGCACCAGTTTCATTCTCCCAACTTAATAAATCGCGACTCATTATCAATTATGCTTAAAGGAATCAACCCAATCGTGAGCCCAAACTTACTCAAAGCCCTCTCTGAAATGGGGCATGGCGATGAAATCCTTTTATCCGATAGCCACTTTCCTGGGCATACGCTTTGTTCCAATAATCTGCTCCGTGGCGATGGGCTAGAGATTCCAGACTTACTAGAAGGCATTCTACCGCTCTTCGAGCTCGATAGCTATGACGCTCCTCTGATCATGATGTCTGCGGTAGATGGCGATGTGCTAGACCCGAGTGTTGAAGAGTCTTACATGTCCGTAGTGAAGAAGTTTTTGCCAGAAGCCGCGGTTCCTTTAAGGATAGATCGCTTTGCTTTTTATGACCGCGCGAAGGCAGTCTTCTCTTGTGTCATCACGGGCACGACTGCGAAGTATGGAAACATCATTCTTAAAAAGGGAGTGACCCCATCCTATGATTAAAGTTCCCTGAATACTTAATGGTATGATGAAGTCCAAACAGCACATGACAATGATTCGATCTCTCTCGCTCCTTCTTTTTTCGGCGGCACTCTGTTTACCATGCTCCGCAGATTCCCGCTCATGGCAAAACAGTCTCAGTAAAGCACCCGCTGGCCCTTATAAGAAAAAGAAGCACTGTAAGCTTAACTACATCATGAGCTGGAAAGGCACCATTAACTCTGGGGAATGCACAGTGGAGTTTAATAGAAACTCTGGTTCAGCAAAGACAGTCAGCGTGCAATCCACTGGCAGAACCTCGGGCTTAGCAAGACGCGTCTTCCCGTATGATTTTAAAATCCAATCGAAATATAGAGGAGACACCCTTCGCCCCGTATCTTATCATATCTGGGAGCAAACGCGGGATGAAAGCAAAACCATCGATGGTTACTTTAGCGGCTCAAAGGTAACCACCAAGGAGAAGACCATAACCTTCGAAACGAAAAAGCCGCTCTACCGTAAGAGTAGCTATGAATACCCTAATCTCTTTGATCTCTATAGTAGCATCCTATATGTTGGGAGCCAGCCACTCAACAAAGGTGATAAGGTTAATATGGTGGTTTACCCGTTCGATAAACCTTACCTCGCTAAGGTAACCGTTTTAGGACGTGAGAAGCACCTCGGACATGATTGTATAAAGCTCGATTTTAAGATGAGTAAAATCAATAAGGATCTCGCTTTAAAGCACTATGATAAGATGAAAAGTGCTACGATGTGGCTTTCTGACAACTCAGACCGCGTAATGGTGGAGCTCCGATCTGAGGTCTTTATTGGGGATGTCCGAGTGACCCTGAAAAGCTCCGAGTGGAATTAATGATCATCCTTCAAGACCACAAAAAAGCCTCAGTAATTTGAGGCTTTTTTGTATTTAGAGAAAGTGCTAAGTCTTATTGAAGACCGATCGTTGATGAATCTAAATCGCCAGCGACAAGAACTTCACTTTCACTCGTGATGACTCCTGCTTGCTCACTCACGAATGGTAGAGAGGCTTGGTCATAGGATGCGCTTGGAACAGGACGTAAGTAAGATGCCACTAACCAAACTGTTATAACAGAGAATACTGTGATCATTAAATGTGAAACTTTCATAAGTGTGTAATTGTTGTTCGTGTAAAAAGCTTTGCACGAGGCAAAATTTTTACGTGGTTACCATCTATTGATCAAAAGTAAAGGCGAAATCGTCACACCTTTTTTGAAAATGTTCAAAAAAGTTTTAGGAAAGTAAGAAGAACCTAAAATTTCTTCCATGTTCCTGGAGTAAATAAAGCTAGTAATGTAAAGAGCTCTAAGCGCCCTAAGATCATGAGGAAGCTAAGAAAAATCTTCGTCTCAGGATTTAAGTGCGCGAAATTCCCCCATAGCCCTACTTCGCCAAAACCAGGACCGATATTAGAAATCGATGATACGGAAGCTCCAAAAGCGGTTTCGAAGTCGATTGCCTCTCTGTGCTCTAAGAAAGCCACCACGAAGGTTGATAAAAAGAGGAGCGAGAGATTCAAAGCTACAAAAAGGATGATCAAGCTTTCAGCATTCTTATCTAAAGGGGCACCATTTACTTTTAATGATATGTATTGGTGAGGGCGGAAGGCCTTAATTAACGCCTGCTTCACGCTCCTCCAGAGTATAATCACCCTACTGACCTTCATCCCTCCTGCGGTAGAGCCAGCACAGCCTCCTATTATCATAATGAGAGTAATCCCTGGAATTATATATACGGGCCAATCTCTCTCTGGAATCAGCCCAAAACCAGTCGTTGTCGACAAAGAGACGACCATGAAGAAGCTTTGTCTGATCCATCGCACATAATTGCCGTCCTCTATATAATTATATTCGGCGAAGAGAATAATCATCAGCCCGAAAAGTAACACCCCTACATACACGGGAATCTCTTCTATCTGACGAGCCTTTGAGAAATTCCCTCTCAAAATTACTAAATAAAAGACAAAGCTAAAGGAGGCGACAATCATAAATAATGTAATCCAGCACTCTATCGCCCAGGCCGTATCCCAATCGCTAAAATAACCGATGCTCTCATTGTATACACTGAAACCTGCGGTCGATAACGTCGTAAAGGCATGCGTAATCGCCTCAAACCAGGACATCCCAAAGAATTTTAAACCAAGCGCGCACATCCCTGTAAGCGCAATGTAGAGCTTTAAAAGTAAAAGGGCTATGTCGCGTATTTTAACCGCTGAGATCTCGCTCGCTTGAAAGCTAGATTCATTCTTAAAGAGAAACTTAGAGCCCGCGCCTAGCGAGCTTAAAAGCGCCATGAATAGAACGAGGATACCAAGTCCGCCTAACCATTGCGTGGTGGCTCGCCAAAGGAGGATATCTTTTGGCCAGATGCTCAAATCTTCAATAATCGTTGACCCCGTAGTGGTAAATCCGGAAACGGCCTCGAAGAATGCATCCACAAAGGAAAGCTGAGGATCGCCCACCACGTATGGGATAGCGCCGAATAATCCAAACACAATCCAGGACACGCCTACTAAAATTAGTCCTTCTCTTTTAGGCAGTGATTCTGGCTTTTTCCCTAAGAGAAAAACGAGGATGAACCCAGCAAGGGCAGAAATACCAGCGCCGATAAAAAGCGATTCACCGTAATCACCATCTTCAGCAGAAAATAATGCTAAGCCAAAGAGCCCGCAGAGAAGCATCGCTGCGCTCTCTAGAAAAAGCAGAATGCCTAGTAGGCGTAATACGATTTGGTATTTCATTCTACTTTAAAGATAGCTTCCAGAGTAGAACCCTTTAGTAATTTTACAAACTTCCTACGGCTCTCCATACTCACCATGGCATAGACTAGGTCTCCAGCCTCTATAGAATCTTTTGAGCTCGGAACCCATGCATTCGTTTTTCTCATTAGCCCTACTAATACGCATTCAGCTGGCCACTCAATCTCACTAATTTTCTTCCCATCAGCTTTTGAGTCTTCCTTTACTGTAATCTCGATCACTTCATTCCCTGAATAAGATTTTACCACGTGGAACTGGTCTTCTGTCAAAAAGCGCTCAATATCTTTCCTAGTCGCCTCCCGTGGACTGACCGCCGCACGGATCCCTAAATTCCTACCCATGCTGCTAATCGTTTTCGCATAATCCGCGCGGTGAATAAGGCTGAGGCACTTTTTAGCTCCCAGCTGGTAAGCCTGAAGACAGCTCATCACATTATCTTCATCAGATGTACTGGTCGCGACGAAGAAGTCTACCTCTCCGATTTGCTCATCCTGTAGCTCTTCAATCATGGTGGCATCAGCATGAATGATCGTGCTATTCTGTAACTCTTCACTCAAGAATTGGCATCGTTCTTCCGCCTTTTCAAAGACACGTATTTTACATCCCCATGATTCCAGCATCTGCGCGAGAGCAAACCCATATTCACCACCCCCGAAAATCGCGATTCGGAGATCTTTAATTTCACGACCCGTTTGAATGAGCTTTTTAGAAAAATCTTTCAGTTTTTTAGGATCTCCAAACACCGTCACCATGTCTCCCTGATTCACCATCGTGTCTGCAGATGGGATAAAGGTTTCTCCCTTTCTGGTCACCAGCGCAACCCTCGTCTTATCTGGTGACTTAAGCTCTCTGAGCGTCTTCCCAACAGCCTCACTCTTAACACTTATTCGCAGTTGCTGTAGCTCTATCCTGCCACCCGCAAGCTCCTCCACGGTGATCGCCTCTGGGTTTCTAATATACTTTGCTAACTCCAAGGCGCTAAGCTTCTCTGAACTAAAAAGGTGATCTATCTTATAATGACCACGATAATCAAAGAGCCATTCTTCCCGCTGTAAGTTAGGGTGCACTCTACAAATCACCTCCTTCACACCCATTGCCTTTGCCATTGAGCAACTAGCAAGGTTAACCGTGTTATCATTTGTTAAGGCGATAAAGAGCTTACATCTCTCTACATTTGCATCGATAAGCGTACTCGCCTTTGATCCATCACCATTAATCACCTTCGCATCCACTGCTTGCTCTAGGTCTTGCGCCAGCTTTGTATCTTGCTCGATTACGGAAATCCTATGATGCTCCTTAGAAAGCTCTGTCACGAGATATCTACCTATCTCTCCTGCTCCCACAATGATTATATCCATAGACAAAAAGTTCCTTCCATACTTAACCTTCAATATCTAGTTTACCAGAGGAAAATGTTCCTCTCTGTTTGACAGAAGACAGAAATCAAGCCATAGCAAGCCTTATGGCAAAGGCAATTCCCATTAAACCAAGATCTGGTGCTACTTCTGCGCTTGCTAAGAGACCGATCGCTATTGTGGCCTCTAAGTTCAATAAAGAATATGTAGATGCCATGATAAATGCATGCGTCGCGGAGTTTGAAGACCTTCTTCCCTCTGTCCTCATTCACGTTGCACGTGTTCCGGGAGCCTTTGAAATCCCTGTAACTATTAAGCACATGGCGAATCAAAACATGGATTTTGGGTGTTTTATCGCTCTTGGAGTAATCGTGCAGGGAGAAACCGCTCATGGAACACATGTAGCTACCTCAGTTTCTAATGGTCTCTTAAACCTTTCTATGGAGCTTAAGACTCCCATTGTGCATGAAGTGCTTCACGTAGAAAACTTAAAGCAAGCACACGAACGCTGCTATGATGCAGAGCTCAACAGAGGAGTGGAAGCTGCACGCACAGCATACTCCATGCTTAATATTTTTAAGAACCTTAAGGCTTAAGCTATGCCCAAACAAAGGGAGATCAGGGAGAAGGTGCTACTTTCTCTCTTTACAGCCGCGACGCATGAGGAATCTGAAGCTGATTTATGGGATCTCTGCTTTGAGCCTGAGCTAGGACGCATTTCTAAACTTAAGATTAAGACCCTTAAGCATCAGCTCCAATCCTTTCCTAGGCTACATGAGGAATTCATTTCCATCATTCCCATCACCTCCACTTTATTAAGATCCTATGAACAAAAGGATGCCGCGAAAGCACTGGTAACTGCAAGGAAGCTCAGCGAAGAATTTCATAGGAGATTCCAAAAATTAAAAGCTGATGATGATCTAGATGCCTTTTTCACCTCAGCAAAGGGACTAAAAAGTGCACTTGCGAAGCTAGATCAGTTACTTAAAGACGCAGGACTTGCAGATCTACAGATCCAACGGCTCGCTAACCTCACAGTGAAGCTCCTAGAATTAACTAATAGATCAACTCTCATCGCTGAGCCTAGCGAAACGAGCGAAGATAAAAGCCTCCTTCCATTAGTTAAAGCAACTAACGAATATAATCTGCTCAGAGCCGAAACAGCAGGCCACGTCGCAACGATACAAGAAAATCTAGATCTCCTGGACGAAAAAACTCAGGCTCAGCTTGCAAACTACTCGCAGGAACAAATCGGAAAAGTAGAACGAAACATCCTAAGGCTCGGCGCATATGAAATCCTTATTCTGAAGCTCCCAAAAGCTGTAGTCATAAATGAATCGCTAGAGCTCACCAAAAGATACGCCAGCTACGATGCCGCCCCGCTCATTAATGGAGTGCTGGACAAGTTAAATTAGTAAATTAAATTTGATCTGCAGGAATAAATGCCTCTCGATTTCCCGCTTTTGAGTCCGCTAGTGCTTCTCGTAACTCTTTCTCTTCTTGATCGGTAAAATCGAGTCCCTCTGGCTCAGAGAGGGTGACAAAGACACTCCAAGGGATAACGGCCGCCTCTGGTTGTCCATCTTCACCTAAGAGTTTTTTATGTTCAATAATCATGCTTATAGTTTATCAGGTTTTCCTTTTGTTGTAATTAGAGTTTTTTTCTTATGTTTCGCGGAGGGGAAATTCGTGTATCTCTTTAAACTCTTGAATACTAGCGTGCGTGTAAATCTCTGTTGTAGAGAGTTCTTTATGCCCCAGCATCTGCTCAAGTGGGTTATTTCCTTTCCCTAAAAAGCCAAGATTCTATACACGACCTGTCTAAAATTGATTAACACATAGTTGTGCTTAATGGAGCTCTTTATCGTATTTCTATAAGTTTATTCCCTTGTTCTAAATGGGCTTCGATTGAAGGGATGAGAGGCTTAAACCATGCGAGCAATGCCTTACGGCTTGTATTTCCAATTCTAACCCAAACAATGAATGGAGCAATACTGCTCTGCATTTGACGATGTGGAAAATCCTCGTCTTTTGTTACCACGATCACACCATTCTCCATCGCATACGCCCAAATTTCTCCGTCATCTGTATCTTGAAGCATAACCTCTGTTACATGGACTGCCTCATGTCCTTCCTCTCTCAATAACTTCGCTAGAGCGGGAGGTAACTGAGCATCAATAATGAAACAACTCATGAGAGAGTTAAGAAGCAATTAACACAGGATGATCTGCTTCTGTCGCAGCGTATTCTAAGCAAGCCTGTATGTCCTCTGCCTCTAAATAAGGGAAGTCCTCTAAAATTTCTTCGCGAGGAACGTTTGATGCTAATAAATCAAGCACATCTTTAACGCGAATACGCAGTCCTCGAATACAAGGGCGACCTCCGCATTGGTTAGGATTAAAGGTAATTCTATCTAGCATAATACAATCGTATCACTCTTTAGAGCGTTTGTCATTAGTCTTCTTGCATGGGGCTTTAAGCTCTGCTCTGGCAGGATGTGTCATATCATGAATCTCCTTTAGCTTCTGAATACTCCTGCGAAAGAGGTTTTACTTATAGACGTCGCCTCTTGCTCCGACTTGTAGCACCTCTAAAACATCGATAACTTCACCATCAATAATGTGGAAGATAGCTCTGTATCTGCCTATTCTGGCTCGGTAACAACCTGTCCAATCTCCACTCAATTGACTGACCTTACGATGGTTTAGAGGGTTGCCAAGAAAGGATATTTCAGCGATTACAGTTTAATTTGCTCCTTTCGGTCAACAGGCATTTTCCGCATATACCGAGCAGCATTGCGGTGATACTCAACCTGCCTCATTAAATTTGATCTGCAGGAATGAATGCCTCTCGATTTCCCGCTTTTGAGTCCCCTAGTGCTTCTCGTAACTCTTTCTCTTCTTGAGCGGTAAAATCGAGTCCCTCTGGCTCTGAGAGAGTAATAAAGACATTCCAAGGGATAACAGCCGCCTCTGGCTGTCCATCTTCACCTAAAAGTTTTTTATGAGTAATCATGGTCATATCTTATCAAGTGTTTTCGGTTTTGTCATTAGGGTTTTCACGTTCTCCTCTTGGGTGGGTCAGTAAGCAGCTAAATAAAAAACGCGCGCGAAAGCAGTTTTAGCTTAATAAGCATCACCACGAGGACCGACATAATCCACGTAAACGATCTCAACATCGCCATCTTCTTGAGGCTGGAAGATTACCCGATATTGCCCCACTCGGAAACGATACCAAACTTGTTTTATTCCTGCTAATTTTTTGACATTTGGGTGGTTTAAAGGGTCATCCAGCAAAGCGATTGCCTCTAAACCCTCCATGACTTTTGACACCATATTTTCGGGCATCCGTCGGAAGTATTTCTCAACTCGATTGTGAAAGCGAATTTCACGCATAAGCTCAAGCAATATTGAGACGCTTTTTCATCTCATCCATGCTGATAAAGGCATCCCAATTCCCTTCTTTACGGTCTTTCTCAGCCTCTTTCATGGCTTCAATTTCTTCCTGAGTTAAAGGCTCTTCGTCTATGTCTTCGTCATCCACCACAATGGTGACCATCGCAACGGTTGAACTTCTTAGCAGTATTGGTTCAACGAGAGTTACAACACCTTTTGAAGAGACTGTTGCCCTAACGCTTTTTAAGGTTTGACTCATAATCATATCTTATCAGGTTTTCTTTTTGTTGTCATTAGAGTTTTTTCTTTGCTCTAGCGGAATGCGTTCGTTCATGGACTTCTTTAAGCTTTTTAATGCTCACATGGGTGTAAATCTCGGTCGCGAGCGAGCGCGCGCGCGCGCGGGTCAGGCACGCGCGGGTCAGGCAGAGAATCTTGGCGTTTTTGAGGCATCATTCGCCTCTTCTTTAAACTTCCTAATCGCCTTAGAGACCCCTGTTCTATTTCCCATATAGAGGTTTGCGCTTAGCCACTCTGCATTCATGATGGTCTTCTTTTTTATCTCTTTCGCGATGTTCGCCTTTCTCCAATCACTCTTCTTCATCGCTTTTAGATCTTCCTCAGAAATTTTAAAGTGCTTAAGCCCTTGTTGTAAGATCTCCCTTGCACGCGCTTCATCATGCCCTCTCTGCTGTGCTCCTCCGTATCCATTTACTACATCCTCTTTATTCATGCTGAGTTTACCAGACATCTCTTTGCTAAACTTCTCACTCCCCAGCACCCAACCATTTCTAATAGACTCCGTATAGTCATCCTCTGCTTTTCCAGCTAAACGAGCCGTCCAATCTATGAGCTTATCTCTGCCTAGTTGTGTATCGGGAATATCAAGAAGCTTCAGCCCTACTTCCACCGCTATAAACTGCCGTCTGCTGGAACCCTTGAAATAATAGTCTCTTAAGCTAGTCCAAAGATACCCCCTCATTTCCTCTATCCTTGGTTGAATGTATCCAGCCTTCACTGGATTCAGATGCACGTAGTGGATTAAGGTTCTTAAATACTCACCCTCCTCCACCATGATTGCCTTATACCTTCCCGCAAAGAGGTGCCCCACCCTCTTATGTCGTGCGTTAGACCTCTTCGTTAACGTGTTTTGAAACCACGTCATTCCCTTAACTAGGTTCGGCTCTGGAGTCCTGAAAACTAGATGGTAATGATTACTCATAATCGCAAAGGAATAAACCTCCCAGCCCGTCTGCCCCACCACTTCTTGTAAGGTCTCCACGAACACCTCTCTGTCCCGCACATCCTCAACAATGTTTTCACTTCGGTTTCCTCGCGCCATCACATGGTACACCGCTCCTTCATACTCTACACGCTTTTGCCTAGGCATTCCTCTCTATTAAAAGAAGATCTCCATCCAATCAACCCAAAAAAGCCAA
>CALLLS010000012.1 GCA_938008215.1 uncultured Verrucomicrobiales bacterium
CAACTCCGCACTGTTGAGCAATGGGACGGCGTGCTGCCTAAATTTTCAGGAGGCGGTACTATTCCTCTGCTAAACATGGATATGGAACAAATGCAAAAATCTGCAATACCTCGCACTCGCTGATCACAAGAAAATTAAACCCTTAAGCTGTGAAAATATTTGGTTATAAACTCTCTCTACCTCCATTTAAGGGTATATATGCTTTTTTCTATATTGGAGTACTCTTTCTGGTTTCCTTCCTAGCCTTGAATGCAATTGGATTCACATTAAATATGACAAAGAGCTTGCCGAGAGGTGTCTATTTTTTAACCAAGGCTAGAAAAAATGACATTAAGAAGGGTGATATTGTTACGTTCACTCTCCCTCCCGAACTAAGAACCATGGCTTTAGAGCGCAAGTACCTTCATAAATCTTCCTTCAGTAGTTCAGTTCCTTCAGACCTAATGAAAAAAGTAGAGGGCACTACTGGAGATCATGTGAAAATTAACAAAGAAGGGGTATTTATCAATGGCTCTTTACTAAAAAATAGCGCACAGAGACCTGCTGATGGATTAGGTCAGGCATTGCCTGCAATAACTCTCGATAAAGTATTAGAAGAAGGAGAGTATATCATGATGTCTGCAGAGAGAGTGAAAGGCTTTGACGCTCGGTATTACGGAATCGTTACCCAAGACCTCATTCACCGAGCAGGAAAGCCACTTTATCTTATTGATTAATAAGGAATTTACTCAAGCACCTCATCTTAAAAAGCTCTCCAAATTTCAGGAGAGCTTTTTTAATTTCACCTATATAATCCCAAGCCGAAGGAACAAGAAAAATAAAATCCTTCTCTACTAAATAGCACGCTGGAAGCGGATGCTCATTTTGAGCGAGACCTATATCTACTTATCCTTCTTTTCTTTATCAGAAACGAGGTTTGCTTTTACTTTCTCTTCTAGCTCCGCATAGAGCGTATCATCAGCTTTTAGAGCATCTTTAGCACCGTCACGACCTTGAGCGAGTTGTTCACCATTGTAGCTGAACCAGCTACCGCGCTTGAGAACGAATCCTTGCTCTATCGCTAGATCAAGTAATGAGCCGACGGAGGAAATCCCTTCATTAAACATGATATCGAACTCCGCTTCTCCGAAGGGGGCGGCGACCTTGTTTTTCACAATTTTCACCTTCGTTCGGTTCCCCATTACGACGCCATCAGCACCTTTTATACTACTAATGCGCCGAATATCGACACGAACAGAGGAGAAGAACTTTAGAGCACGGCCACCAGGAGTTGTTTCTGGACTTCCAAACATAACTCCTATTTTTTCTCTAATCTGGTTTGTAAAGATACAGACGGTGCGTGCCTTAGAAATGAACGCGGTCAGCTTACGCATGGCAGCACTCATCAGACGTGCTTGGGTTCCCACCGTAGAGTCTCCGATTTCTCCTGAGAGCTCCTGCTTCGTGACCAGTGCGGCGACAGAGTCTAAGACAATAATATCAATCGCATTTGAGCGCACGAGCGTTTCGCAAATTTGTAAGGCTTCTTCTCCCGAGTTTGGCTGGGAGACGAGCAGGTCATCCATATTAACGCCAAGTCGTCTCGCATATTGTGGGTCTAGAGCGTGCTCCACATCAATGAATGCAGCGAGCCCGCCCTTCTTCTGGGCTTGAGCAATAGCGGTGAGGGTAAGAGTGGTCTTTCCAGAAGACTCAGGACCATAGACTTCTACGATCCGTCCACAAGGAAACCCTCCCACTCCAAGCGCGCGGTCAATAAGGAGGTTCCCTGTTGGGATAACATCGACATCGACACAGCTCTCATCTCCCATTCGCAAAATAGCAGTTTCGCCAAAATCTTTCTTAATTTGAGAGATGGCTAAATCTAAGTTACGCTGGCGCACTTCGTTCGTCTTCTTGTCTATCGTTTGGCTTTTAGCAGCACCATTCGCCGCTTTCTTAGAAGGAGTTTTTTCAGACATATCTATCGTTACATTTTTAGGAATAACAGCTACAGAGTTCATCGCAATATATAAGGTTTAAATTAATTGATTCAACGCACCTTAGAGAACTTATGAACACTATGTAAAGAATAATATTATTATGAACACATAAATGTTTTGTGGTTCGCTTCAGCGTCATCTAGCTCGGAAAATTATCGGGGTAGAGCTTCTTGCATACACGTTAACTTAAGGTGTTGTGTGTGTGAAACACATAAAACACAGCCCTAATAAGGGCGTCTGCATAGCAACCTGGCCCGGTAGGGTAAAAGGAAGTAAGGTTTAAAGTCTGCAAGACCGATAGATAAGTGGAAAAATTTAGACCAAGTCAATCCTTCAGGCTTATCTACTGGTCTTACAGACCTTATAATAAAGTGTATTCCAGACGCAGGGCTACCGCCCTGTGCCGGTATCTGACCGTCCTTATCAGGGCTCAAAAATGACAAACTCTCCCTAGCTAGATGACCCTGTTCAACGAACACCATCCTTGGCGGTGATTATACAAAGAGAAGGTTTTTAGCCTTCTTGGTTCATTCTTTCTACTCTTAATCACCCCAGACGAGTGAGATCAAAATGAACTCTGCTTTTTCTCTCGTGGTATTTAAAAAAAGAAAAAGGTTAAGATCAGCCTAACTTCGCCACTGCCTCCGCAGCAGCGGGGAAAATTTGCTTTTTACGGGAACATACCCCGCGACCAAAGAAAAGAGTATCATCTTTTCGCTCGAAAGGAAGGGCATCGATCGCTTCCGATTTCCCAGCCGCGATAATCATAGAGCTGTTTTCCTTAATATCGGTGACGACTAAGAGGGCTAATTCATATTCTCCGTCAATACATAGTTGGTTCAAGGCTAACTCTAATTCGCTCCGTCTTCCTTCAAATGGTCCTAACCCACGTTCTTCAATCTGAGAAATCGTGAGCTTGCGTCCATCTTCTTCAAACTCCTTTCTATCGATAGTTAAGATATCTTCCACTGTTCCAGCACCGAGAAGAGAACCTACTGCAAAGAAGCCTTCCGTAAACTCCTCAGGATCTATCTCGGCGAGCTCAGCTATCCATGGCAGGATTTCTTTATCGAGGTTCGTCGTGGTAGGAGAAGTGAGAAGAAGGGTGTCTGAGATGAGCCCAGCACAGAGGCAGGTCGCGATCGCTTTGCTTGGTGTGAGTCCATTATACTTATACTCACGCGCAATGATAGTGCAGCTTGACCCTACTGGCTCATTGATGAAGCGGATGGGATTCTTGGTCATCAAGTCCCCTGATATGCGGTGATGATCTAGAACATAAATGACACTTACGTCCTCTATCCCATCTACGGATTGCTTAAATTCATTATGGTCCACGAGGGCAAAGTCCACTCCTTCCGCACAATCGGCGGTATGGGTAATCAGCTTAGGTGCCTCTATCCCAGCTTGCTCTAATACCCATGCGGTTCTCTCTGGAACTTGTCCGCACCGTGCTGGTTCAGCGCGTGGGTAACACGTTTGCGCAAGAAAATCTGCCAGCGCTATTGCACCACAGATGGCATCTGTATCGGGGTTTTTATGCCCCATCACATAGAAATCTCTCATTAATGCTTATCCCATTGTAACAAGGTGGATACAGTCAAGAAGATTCACATCTTTTCAGGGGCTGAAATCCCTAAAAGAGATAATCCTAACTTGATCGTCTGCGCAGTCGCGAGGCAAAGAGTGAGGCGTGATTGCTTCTCTATACCTTCAGACTTCAGCACGGGACAAGCCTCGAAGAAGCTGTGAAAGGCCCGCGCAAGCTCTAAGAGGTAACTCGTGAGTATATTCGGACGATAGTCATCGAGAACTGTCGGTAGAATTTCTCCGAAACGAGCAAGCATCCGCGCGAGGTGAATCTCTTTTTCTTCCGTGAAAGAAATGCGATCAGGAAGAACAAACTCCCCCTCTAGCTTCCTAAAGATAGACTGCGGACGTACATGGGAATACATGAGGTATGGCGCAGTATCCCCCTCTAGAGAAACCATTTTCTCTAAATCAAAGATGTAATCAGACATTCTGTTATGGGAGAGCTCTGTAAACTTAACGGCAGAGAGCCCGATGTTTTCGGCTAATGCGGCTTTCTCCTCCTCCACCTCTAGATGGGACTTCTCTGCTACCACTAACTTAGCAGCATCGCATGCCTCGTTTAAGACGTTTTCAAGCTGAGGAAGGTCTCCTGATCTCGTTTTCAGAGGCTTTCCATCTTTTCCGCAAATGGTGCCGAAGGATACATGGTTCAGCTGGCCAGGGTAATCAGACCTGCGTGCTATATCAAAAAGCTGCTGGAAGTGCTCACTCTGGCGATGATCTACGACATAAAGAATATGATCAGGGTTCCATTCCTTTTTACGGTAAGCAAGCGTAGCTAAATCCGTAGTCGCATAATTAAACGCTCCATCCGACTTCTGAATGATCATTGGAAAGTCCACCCACTCCTTTGTCTCCGGGTGACTTTTCTTAAAGGGATCTTTCTTAGGTGGAAGGTCTCCACCAGAGAAGGCACAAATCGCCCCCTCGCTCTCTCTTGCTACTCCGATAGCAAGAAGCTGCTCGACGGTAGATTGTAAGGAATCATTATAAGCAGACTCCCCCAGCCAATGGTCAAAGGAGACATCCAAGCGGTCATAAATCTTCTGGAGACCCACCTTAGAAAGTTTCACTGCTCTCTCCCAAATCTCCGTGTTTTCTGTATCTCCGCCCTGAAGCCTCACTAGCTCCGCTCGGCATTCCTCTTTAATGGACTCACCCTCTTTCGACGCCATCGAAGCCAATCTATAAAGCCTCAATAATTCTTGGAGCGGTTCGGCGTTCAAAGCCTCTTCATTGAGTTCCTTTTTCCACGCCCATATGACCATCCCAAACTGTGTCCCCCAGTCGCCAATGTGGTTATCCTTAATCACCTTATGCCCTAGGAAGGTCGCTATTCGCGAAAGTGCGTCACCAATAATAGTGGAACGAATATGCCCTACGTGCATCGGCTTAGCCACATTCGGCGAAGAGAAATCCATCACGAACGTCTCCGAGCGAGCTACAGGAGTAACGCCACAGCGAGCATCCTTAGCTAGCGAAAGCACATGCTCAGCAAACGCTTCTGGCTTGATCGTAAAATTCAGAAATCCTGGCCCTGCAATACTCATTTCCGCCAAGTCGCCCACCACTAAAGTGTCGATTATTTCTTGGGCGAACTCTCTCGGTTTTTTTTTAAGAGGCTTAGCCAGCATCATCGCGGCATTTGTTTGGTAGTCTCCAAACTGAGTATCCTTCGCCGCCGAGACGGAGATTCGCGCTAGCGCCTCTTCCTGAATTCCAAGTGAAAGGAGTGCTTTATGAAGTGCTTGCTGAAGTTGGGATTGGAGAGTCACACCCCTCTGTTAGGGAGAGTCATTTTACGGGTCAACTTTGTTTTTATGATACCTTGACAAAAGAGCTTATTTCTCCATTATCCGTATCCCACGGCGCAAAAACGTCGTCACTACTCAGCTAGAACCAATGAAAGCCGATTTACACCCTGACTACCATCCTGTAATTTTCCAAGATCTCACGACTGGAAAACAATTCGTTACACGTTCCACTACCAAGTCCGATAAAACCGAGACTATTGACGGTGTTGAGCACTTCGTCGTTGCTATGTCCGTCACATCTGACTCACATCCATTCTTTACTGGAAAAGCCCAGTTTGTGGATACTGAGGGACGTATTGATAAGTTTCAAAAACGCTTCGGTGATCGTAAAGAACGCCGCAAGAAGCCGACTCTCAGCTAACTTTAGCCGACCGGCACTTTTTCAAACCTCGATGGAATATTTCCTTCGAGGTTTTTTCTTACCTATATGAAAACAAACGTTATCCTTGGAGCATCCACCAAGCCAGACCGATATTCAAACATGGCACATATCAGGTTAAAAAAGCTCGGGCATAAAGTGATCCCTGTAAATCCAGTAGAAAAAGAGATCCTAGGCGACGCTGTGGTGAATGAACTGAAAGACGTTTGGCAAGACATAGATACTCTAACCGTTTATATTAATGCGGCACGCTTCACTTCCATCTTAGATGATGTCATTCGCATAGCTCCAAGACGCATCATCTTTAATCCCGGAGCAGAAGCACCAGAGCTTTATCATGAGATTCCAGAACATGTTGAAGTCATAGAAGCCTGCACTCTAGTAATGCTTAATACTGGGCAATATTAAGAATTGAGCGTAAAAAACCTCTACATAACTCAGCTTAAAAGAATTAAAAAAAACAATTTTTTAGGTGCGTTTTTAGAAATAGGAGTTAGTGTATAATGTGATATTAGGCCTAAAATTTATTTCTCTCTTTCATACCTTATTTGGCAAAGGAGAGATCAATATAAAGAGCATAGAAAAGAAGGGGCTACTCGCGGTCAAAATCGCGCAGATGTATGCGGTCCGCTCTGATCTCTTAAGCATAGAGAAATGCCGCCAGCTTCAGAAGCTCTATGAGAATAGTTCGCCCATTCCGTGGGAAGAGGTGAAAATGGTCTTAGAGGAATCCGCACCAAAGGCATTTTGGGATGAAGTAACAAATATAGACGAGACACCTATTGCGGCAGCTTCTCTCGGGCAAGTCCACCGTGCAAAACATATTGATGGAAAAGATATTGTAATAAAAATTATCAAGCCAGAAGCCTCAAAAGACTTTGAAAGAGATCTATCTGCAGTGAGAGTTCTTGCCCGAATTGCGCTAACACTCTATCCTAAGCTCAAAAGATTGGCTGACCCAATGGGGACAATAAAAACGATCGCTCGGCTCACACGTACTGAGTTAGACCTAAGGAATGAACAGAAAGGTAGCGAAATACTTTCTCAAGTAAAAGAAGCTGAGCCCGACCTAGAGCATTTACAAAACTTACACTTTCCACATTTTTACACGCACCTTACATCGGAACGCGTTTTAGTGAGTGAGTTCCTTCCATATAAAAGCGTTTCAAAAGGATTACAAGACGGGTCATTCACTTATGCTCAGTTATTAAACCTTTTCCGAACTCAAGGATACTTTCTCTTTGAACAAGGCAAATTCCATGGAGATCTTCACCCTGGCAACATCTTCTTTGAAGGAGAAAAACTATGGTTTATCGATAACGCAAACATCGAGGTAACAGATGCTCACTTCGCCAAAGGCTTACTTGATTTCCTAGAGTCGCTAGGAAAAGAAAAATTTCACAGGGCTGCTAAAATAATGGAGATATTAAGCATCTCCGCTCCTAAAAACTATAAAAAGTATTATCAAGACTTTCAAGACCTCTACGCTGGATTCGATAGTAAAAAAAGCTCTCTCACAAATCAAATGATAGCTACTGTTAAGCTATGTGTACGTGCAGGTCTGGTATTCCCAGAAGGCGCATTCCCTATCGTAAAAAGTCTTATGTATTTAGATGGCATCGCACTTAAATGCGCGCCGCAAGCTGACTTACTCAAGGATGTCCTCAAGTATAAAGAAGATTTAGCTTGAGTCTTAAAGAGTCGTTCAAAGTCTATTATAAGGTATGGAGAAGGTATCACCTTGCTTCACATCTCCTGTTTTAAATCCCTTCATAAACCATCTCAAGCGTTGTTCTGAGGTTCCATGCGTAAAGGAGTCCTCTACTACATACCCCTGAGAGCTGCGCTGTAACGCGTCATCCCCAATCGCTTGTGCAGCACGCATCGCCTCTTGGATGTCACCTTCCTCCATCATATGCTGCCCCGTTCTACCACGCATCTCTTTATCAGCATAGTGCGCCCATACTCCAGCGAGAAAGTCCGCCTGAAGCTCCAGTCTTACAGACAGTTTATTCCCCTCGCTTTCAGAAACACGCGCGCGCTTTTTAAAGACTTGGTTTGTGTAACCAAGTAAATTTTGCACGTGGTGAGCTGCCTCATGAGAGATCACATATGCATAAGCAAAATCACCTCCTGCACGGTATTGCTGCTTCATCAGCCTGAAAAAATCGGTATCGATATAAATAGTCTCTTCTGCTGGAAGATAAAAAGGTCCCATCCGTGCATGCGCAACCCCACCACGCTTTAATCTCGTTGCCCCGGAATAATGAACTACTCTAGCGGGGCGATATTTATAGCCCTGCCGCGCAAAAATCTTTGACCAAACATCTTCGCAGGATCCCTTAATCGCTTTTACGAACTCTCCAAGCTCATCGTTTGCGGACTGTGTTTGGGGTTCTGGCGTAGGAAGTGAAGGCGTAGATGTGGATCCCGTATTCAGGAGAAAGCTAGGATCAACACGAAAGACAAACATCAAAACAAGCGCAACGATGATCGTCCCACACCCGCCACTAACTACTATCGGCTTAGCTCTCTTTGTAGACATTCTTCGTCCTCGACGGTCTTCTACGTTACCTGAACGGCGTAAGTTTTTCCATTTCATCTAATTTTCTTTAATTCACATTGGTATGAACCGCAAGAGAGTATTATGGTCTCATCCAACATGATGTATCATTACCTTACATTTTTCAGTATTGCGGCCTTTGCACTTACAAACTGTAGCCAATCCCCAAGTAGTCCAACGCTCCCACCACCAGGAGGAAGCCCAAAGATTTTTGAAGCATATTCTCCTAATGGTAACAGCCGACTAGCAAAAGGATGGACACGCGGATTCGACATGTCTGGAGTCTCCTTTAATATGAAACAAACCTGCACTCTTATAACTCCCAAGCACGTCGTAATGGCCAGGCACTTTAAGCGTCCCGTGAATTCAAAGGTAGTCTTCCATGATCGTAATGGAAAAGTATGCACTAGAACTATTATGCGCGTAAAGAACTGCGCAAGCGATGTAGCCGTTGGCTTACTTGATTTACCTGTCCCTAGTGGCTATACTTGCTATCCTTTACCCTCTAGCTCATCAAACACACAATTATTAATTGATGCTCCCATTCTAGTGACTGATCAAAACAAGCACCTTTTTTTCCATCGAGTGCGTACCATTGATAGAAACCTGATCATGAAATATGACCCAGAAGAAAGACACGGCTGGGCGAAAAAACTCATTGTCGGTGATAGTGGTAACCCATCATTCCTCATTTCAGATAACCAACTCATTTTAGCTGAGACCCATACCACAGGTGGACCTGGAGCTGGCCCGTATTATGGAGATCAAGACATCCAAAATTCTATTACTGAAGCAGTAAAGGAGCTAGATCCTACCTATAGCTTTCAAGTGAAAATAATTCAATAAGCTTTGATACCTGCTTACTATTGTTTCACAGCATTTTTACAAATTAGAAAATTCTTGGTGGTATAAATTATTCAAGTAACCTATTCTAATTTAGATTAATAACATGAAAATAAATCGCCTTCTTATCACGATAGTTCTCTCATTATATTCTTTTGGAAATCCCGTACCTCAGTTGGATGAGACAGATATCGTTCTCCTTAAAGATGATGTTAGTCTCTTAATAGAGTCTCTTAACAAAGGGGATGCTAGAACCATTACTAACCTAACCCATGAGTTAGCTTACAACGCATTGGGTGGAAAAGAAGCGTTTTATAATGTCACCCAAAAAGCTATTCAGCAAATGCAAGAAGCCGAAACTAACTTTTTAAAAGTAAGTATTGATGACCCTTCCCCAGTTTATAGAGCGGGGAAATATGAAGTTTGCTTTATTCCAATGACGAGCTTAATTCAGATTAAAACATACAAGCTAGAAAATGTAGGTTTTATGGTGGGAATTAAAAACATAGGTAATCAAGTATGGAAATATATCGACGGAGCATCCTTAGCCAAAGATCTAAAGTTACTTAATAAATTACTTCCAGGCTTAGATCCTAATATTGCTTTACCTCCCACTTCAGTAAAAGCCGTGGAATGATATAGAAAAACAAGGGGGAATTATAAACCCTTATCAGGAAGACTTATAAGATATCGGCAATTATAGGAACAACTTTCGCTGCACAAAAGCAGCTGATAAAAAGTAAAATTGCCTAAATTAGCTCTATTATTACTTTAAAGCGACAGTATTCTTCTTAGGTTTGTTATTTTCTAAAGCTTCTTTAGATTGCCCTTCTTCCCATTTATCGTAGCTGGTCTGCGGAATGATCTCCATCACCCCAGACATATTAGCATGTCCTTCACCACAGAGCTGAGCACAGACAACGAATGTCTCCATCTTCTTAATAGGCTTAAACCACATTGGAATATCTTTACCTGGAATTGCGTCCTGTTGGATTCGCATAGGAACAATGGCGTAGTTATGAATTACATCTGTAGAAGTGATAGATAGGATGGCAGGACGGTCTACTGGAAGCTTCAGGACTGAGCTAGTAAAGTCATCCCACCCATTAGGGTCATTAGGATCAATACATGGATCTCCAACATTATTCACTAAACGACGGTCGATTCTACCAAATTTGCCATCGGCACCAGGATAGTGATAATTCCAAGCAAATTGGTAGCCTATAACTCTAGCACGCACAGGCTCTTCTGCCTGAACGCGATCAAAAGTGTCCGTTCTTTCTTTCCATAGAGGGAGCGCTAGACCAATGAGCAAAACAGCTTCAATAATCACGACCCCGATTTCTAGATGAGTAGAAATATGGTTTGTTACCCCATGGTATTGCGCCTTCTTATTTCTCTTATTATTAAAAAGGAAAAGGCAGATTAAGAAGAACACCGTCCACCCTGCTCCGAGAGCAATCATAAAGTAGTGAACGACGTCAATCATGAGGTCTACCTGTCCGCCGTGCTCAGAGAAGTTTTCAGGAATTCCAAGGAACTTTGATGGAGTTTGCATAGTATTAAAAAAGGAAATTATTTATCGTTAAAAGGGTCACGGTATTTATTGGACATAGCTGCTTTCTGACGTGTAGCGATTTTAGCCATACAAAATACTACACCAAGCATCATAAAAGCGACAATCACAAGCATGAAGGCGATGGCCCATCCTGCAGCTTCACCACCAGCAGACTTAAATGCTTCTATACATGCTTGGCAACCAATAATCATAAACTGAGTTTTTTAACTTTTTGGTAAAAATAGACGCCGTAAATAGGCATAAGGAGTGAGCCTATAACTCCAAGATAACCAACTTTCTTAGCTGAATCGTACAAATATGCCGGAGCGAGCTTAAATCCCCATACCGCAAGGAATACACAAAGAAGTGTAGTCACCGTGATGAATATGATATGAAAGGTTTTAAGAGACATAGTATAATTATACGCGAGATTTAGTGCTTTTCTACTTTTTCTTCAATCACTGGCTCGCCGTGTCCAAATCCAGAATAATGAATAGGGTCTTCAAAAGCCATTCTAGTAATAAAGAAAAGGCAAAGCGCAAAGAAGCCCGCCATTCCGTAAAACAAGTATATCAGCTTCTTCTCATGATTGAGATGCATGAAAATATACATAACGAGAGATGCCTTAACTGAAGCTATAAGAAGTCCTAAGATAAGATCCCCTGTGGAGAATCCTCGTGCACCAACATCCATCCAAGGAACGACAGCTACAGCCACAGTTGTAATCGTTCCTATGAAAAGGATTGCGCCAATGAGTCCGTAAAACTTTAAAGCTTTTTTAATTTCTGCTGGAGAGTCACCTGCCATAAAATATTGAGTTATGAATTATTAATTAGAGTTCAAAAATCATCCTTATTTACATGAGATAGAGGATAGGGAAAAGGAAGATCCAGACAAGATCGACAAAGTGCCAAAACAGACCTGCAACCTCTACACGGTTTGCGAGCCAATCAGGGTTCTTGCGGAACATATTGGGACAGAACATATAGTATCCAAGGACGATCGCTCCACCTATGATGTGAAGTCCATGCAGACCTGTGATTGTAAAGTAGATCGCATAGTAATTATTCCATCGTGGGGTGAATTTAGACTCAAAGGCGATCTGCTCACGCGGTAAGGAAACGTCAGGGAAATGTTTAGCCCACTCCTCTTTTTTATGGTTAGGTCCAGCAAACCCATTAAACCATTGTAAGTCTGTTTCACCCTCTGACCCATAACGCACCATTTCCTTCCACGTCATCTTATAACGCTCGAGGTGGTGTGCTTTCTCTGCTTTTATAATATCGCCATCGGCATCATCCAAGAGCTTCTTATCAAGCTCAGCAATATACTCTTTATGCTTCTCCCAATACGCTCTTACTTGAGGGTTATTCTTTAAAATCCATGATTTCTCAATTGCGCTCTCTGGATCAATTCCCTTTTCCTCAGCACGTTGCACAAGGAATGTGAAATCTACACCATCAATCCCTAGCTCCATTGAAGAATCTATTAAATTCCCACTCATTAATGTGCTATCTTTACGCTTTGCAGATTTAGCGGAAGCATTTGTCGTTTTAGGATCCAATAGAAATGCAACATGTGGTTCTACCTTCGCCGTCACTACCGATTTAGATGCAACTAGATTGGGGCGTATTGCATCCATATCCATTTTAATATTCTGCGCATTTTGCCAATTAGGGGCATCAGGATTGTCATGCTTTGCGACGCGCCATTGGCGTCTAAGTTCCTCAGTCCGAACCGCTCCGTTATTTGCTATCGTTTTTTTCCAAAGAGCTTTCGCTTCTTTTAAAGCCTTTAAGGTTACTGGCTCACCCGCCTTAGCGACAACGATAGGCAGAGAGTCAGGAGAAGTAGTATATTTTATATCTTTATCAAAGGTAATCTGCGCACGTAGTGACTCCGCTTGAGTGAGTAAATCGTTAACATATCCGTCATTAAACATTTTAAGATCAAAAGATATGTCCTTTGTATCGAAGACGATTTGATCAATAGATGTTTTTTGATAAACCATTTTACCTTCCGCTCCACCTTTCTCTGACTTGCTATGATTCTCATCAGCGTGGTGCTTAGCAGGGTTTCCATTATCATCTAGGTGGTAAATATGACCCTGTGAATCAACGGCACCTTTATGAACGTGCCCTTCGAGGATTGTATAGTCTTCTAATCGAACTCCTTGGTGCGAAAACTTTGCTTTATATTCGACCACTTTAAAGGCCATAAAGATAGCAGCACAAGCAATGGTAGTCCCCATAAAAAGGAGGAACATATTCCACTTGCGTAACTTAAGCATCGCCCAAGCAAAAACCACCGTGACAGAAGAAAGAATGAGGATGAAGGTGTTAAGTAGACCTGGCACAATCGGCAATACTCGCTCAGGCCAAGGGTAGTCCGCATAAACACGCAGGAAAATATAGCCTGAAAAGAGACCTCCAAAAAGCATCACTTCTGAGGCAAGAAACAGCCAGATTCCGATCTTAGAATTAGTAAGTCCAGTATCTTTACGTGGAGTGACTATGTAAGGAATTTCATCCAGAATTTTTTCGTTCATATCTTAAATTAGTGAGCGGTTCTCTCTGATTTCACTGTTACTACTTCTTCCTCAGTAATTTCAACTTTAGGCGCCACCCATTGAGGATAGTAGTCCTCATTATAATCAGGACGGCTATATTCGTATGGACCTCGATAGACCTCAGGTTCAGTCACAAAGTTTCCGTGACCAGGAGGCGTTGGCGTATTCCACTCAAGAGTAGTCGCATCATACGGATTATCATTCTCTACTTTCTTCCCTATAAAGAATGAAGTGAAAAAGTTAATAATAAAGGGGACTTGTGCTGCAGCCAGACACCACACACTCGTAGACATAAGAACATTTAGATCAATAAACTCTGCAACTGTCTGACCAAAGACGTTCGTTCCGTCCACCGATTTTTCTAGGTATGCATCACCACCATTATACCAACGACGGTGGAATCCAGCCATCCCTTGAATCAACATTGGGAAGAATACGAGGTTGATAAAGACGAGAGACGGCCAAAAGTGTAAGTGTCCTAAAATGTTACTCATATGGCGCCCAGTAGCTTTAGGATACCAGTGATAAATTCCTGCAAAGAGCCCGAAGAGGATTCCAGGAGCAACCACATAGTGGAAGTGCCCGATCACATAATACGTGTCGTGGAGGTGAATGTCCGCAAGGTTAAAAGCTAGAGGTAACCCTGTTAATCCGCCTATCCCGAACATTGGTAAAAATGCCGCCGCCCACATCATGGGTTGATTGAAACGGATTGAGCCCCCCCAAAGTGAGATGATCATAGAAGTTAGAAGAATCACCGATGGAACTGAGATTAGAACTGTTGTTACTTGGAAGAAACTAGAAACCATCGGTCCCATACCGGTAAGATACATGTGGTGTGCCCATACAATAAATGAAAGGAAACCAAGAACCATCACACCCCATACCATCGAGCGATAACCCCATAACGGTTTACGCGTATTTACTGGGATTATCTCAGCTACACAGGCAATAGCAGGAAGGAGCAGGACATAAACCTCTGGGTGACCTAAGAACCAGAAAAGGTGCTGGTAGAGAAGTGGAGACCCTCCACCTGCAACATCAAGTGCGCCTGATGCAGAAGTATATAATCCTGTAGGCATGAAGAAGCTAGATCCAGTGAAGCGGTCAACTAGCTGCATAATTGCCGCGACCTCTAAGGGAGGGAAGGCAAGCAAGAGAAGGAATGCCACAACAAGCATTGCCCAACAGAAGAAAGGCATACGAAACCATGTCATCCCTGGAGCACGTAAGTTAACAAGAGTTACAATAAAGTTGACCGACCCTAGTAGAGAGGAAGATATGAGGAATACCATACCTAGTAACCATTGTGTCTGTCCTGTGAACCATTGATTCACAAATTTTGCATCAGCGATTTGCGCAAGTGGTGGATAATTAGTCCATCCAGACTTAGCGGCACCAGACTCAAGGAAAAAGGACCCGACCATAATAGCACCACCTACAAAGTAGAGCCAGAACGACATCATGTTTAGCTTTGGAAACGCCATATCAGGCGCCCCAATCTGGAGCGGCATAACATAGTTACCAAACGCCGCGAAACCAAGGGGAACAACCCCTAAAAAGACCATAATTGTTCCATGCATGGCACCAAACATATTATATGTTTCTCCAGTGACCTTACCATCTTGTAACCAACGCCCACGCCATTCTTCACTAAATACCCAAGACATCCACTCAGGTAAGGGTTCATGCGGATAGGCGATTGACCAACGCATTACCATCATAAGGTAAAATGCGAGTGCTATGAATAGTAGTGAAACTATGCCATACTGGATACCGATCGTTTTATGATCGGTAGAAAAAATATACTTCTGAATGAAGTTAGGATTGTGATGATGATCATCATGCCCATGATCCGTCGTTGTAGCACTCATAATTCTTTTATTTAGATAAGATCTATTCTTCTATTTTTTCTAAAGTCTCTGGATTAACTTTAACCTGAGGATCTACTACTTCACCCTCTAGGTTTAATTTATACTTACTTTCTAATTCTGCAACTTGTATTGGTCCCGCTGCTACTCCACGCTCTTTATACTTAGCGATTGCGTTTTCTCCCATTTCTACAGATACCACATCTCCAGTCTCATTTCCAAAAGAGTTTCTAATATAAGTCATCACCGCAGCAAGATCAGCGGCAGTCATACCTGCAGCCTGTGAAGGCATCGCGCCATTCCAGACTCTTCCGTCTACTTCAATAGGTCCCATCAAACCATTCATAATGATCTGAGATAGTGCTGCTGTTTCTCCTGTCACCCATTCTGAGTTCCCCAGTGGTGGATAATTTGCGCCATCACCTAGGCCGTTAGATTGGTGGCAACCTTGACACTTTGCCTGATAGATTTTCGCGCCATTCTTAACAAACACATCTATAATAGGTTTTGGCTGCATTTCAACCACTTCCCCGCCAGGAGGGTCTCCCTGTATGTAACCATTTAAAACGTAGTCGTTCAATGCACCAAATGAGATTGAACCACCTTTACCAATTACTGCACCACCAATAATTAAGGCGATACCGCACGCTAGGAATACCCAGAGAGATACAGGCTCCATTCCATTTTCTCGCAAATGGTTTTCACGGCTACTTGCGGCGCTAGCATCGATAAGATCCATGTGAGATTCTAAAACATTAGAATCTTCATTAAGGTCTGGCTTTGAGTTTTCTTCTGACATGTAAATTCTGGTTTATTAGTTCGCAGCTGTCTTCACTCGGCGGTAATTCATAGAGTCAGGAATCGGATCATCTTTCTTCAATGATAAAAGGTAACTTGCTAATGCCTTCGCAGATTTTCCTGGCACATAGCTTTTCTCTTTCCCTTTTTCACCCTCATCTGATTTTACAATGTAAGCCTTCTCTTGTGCGTATGCGTCGGGCTTACTAAAGAGTTGAGGCTGAGATGGGCACGTTGACCAGTGATTGCCTACAAAACTACGTGGCGTGAGTAATCTAGTGTAAACATACTCTTCTGCAGTCATCCCAAATTGCGCTGCCTTTTTCTCTAAACGGTAACCAGCATTACTCAAGTCAGGACCAACCCGTGTGAGTCCGATGTGAGCAATAGGCTCGCCATTGTAGTCCCAAACATTCGATATTCTTCGGGTATCTTTATCATCAGCATCTTTCTTTTGTCCCGCCCAATCATCTCGCCATATTTCTGAGCCCGCATACGTCGGCCGAATGACCTGAGAGTGACATACATAGCAGCCGTTAGCACCATAGACTTCTGAGCCATTAGCTATACGCCCAGCTCTTTCAGGTGTATATACTCCAGTTAATCCATCCTTTGTTTCGTCGAAGAAGACAGGCTCAATATTACGCATTTTTGCGAAGGGCACGACGATAAGCAGCAACCATGGAAGACCAAAAGTAGCGATTAAACCGAGTATGAAATTTTTAAATGACATATAACTTGTTAAAATTAGGTGGTCTGGATTTTTCCTTCTAAACCATGTGGTGAATCCCCATGTTTTTCAATGAGTAGAGTAGGATGATTACTACGACGTCCTAGGCGCATCCACATAAGAAGGAGGTGTAAGCAGAAAAAGAGGTTTGAGATTAAAATGAAAAACCAAGCAAAGCTATTGAAGACGTTCCAGGCATAGGTAGAGGTCGCAGCATTCATCCACGGTTCATCCCAAGCCTGTTGTGCATTACCTTGCAGGTATCCGCCTAGAATGGAACCGATTACAATTGCGATTATACCATAAACGGAAAGGTTAAAATGCATCTTTATAAACCTGATAGACAGCCACTCGCGCATCGTGATGCGCGGAACGATGAAATAAATCGCGCCAAACATACACATTGTGAAAACTCCATAGAGAGCAAGCATTTCATAACCATATCCTGACATTGAGAATTGCACTCCTTGTAATACACTTGGAAGGTTCAGAAATATTCCGAAAATGCCCATAGTTACGAGAGCTATAATTCCGGCAGCTGTAAATCTGAGCGACGGACTTTGCTTAGCGCGTTCACCATTAGAACGGACTGTCATGAGAATATTCAAGCCTACTGTAATAGCAGGGATAAAGAAGAGGATCGCTGCCCCAGCACCCAAATATCCTAATAGCGGAGGAAGCGGTGCTCCCATAAGTTTCTGCATTCCAGCCCATGGACCAACAGCCATTAGCGACCAGAACCCAAAAATCGCTAAGTTGTAGCTATAAACAGGCCTTCCTGTAACCTTAGGAGCTATATAATAAGCAGAGGCGATAGCGATAGGGATAAAGAAGAGTAATACTACTGCAGATTTATACCATGCTGCGATAGCGGAGGTCATCACTGGGTGTCCATCAAAGACAAAGATGAAAATGTTAGCAGTCCCGTATATCCAAGGGAAAAGGAAAATTGCAGAGAGGAGATACCACTGAGAAACATAGACATGCCCCCCTTCCCTCACTCTGAATTGGATAAAGCTCCAAACTGCTATTAATACGTAGCAGATAAGAAAGATCACCCAAGTCGCTACTGGGAATTCCATCCATGGAACACCGGTTCCTTTCCCAAGTAATATTCCAATAATTCCTATCGAAACGCCTAGGTTCCAAAGGTGCCCAGCCATTAATATGACGCCCGATTTTTCTGATGGCTTACGACAAAGACGCGCCATTAGCCAGACGATCGTGCCGAATGCAGCTTGAAAGGCCCAGCCATAGATTAATACGTTAAGGTGTGCAATATAAGCTCTGCCAGTGTTAAGAGCCCCGCAACCCTCTAAGAAGGACGGCCAATGTGACTTCACTGAGGTCAGGATTCCTAAAAGTACTGCTACTGCTAGCCATGCAGCACCACTTGTGAAAAAGAACATCACAGGATTACTTACAGACCTATCAATAGAAGTCCTAAGGCTGGAGTCTAGATTATTTGAAAGTTGGTTGGACATCTTATTTCTTAGCGTTGAGTTCTAAATCCGTTGGGGAACCTGGCACTACTTGATCACTCTTTGTTGGCTTGCTTTCTAGAAGCTGTTTTGCCGTGAATTTATAAGCCTGCTTAGGCGGAACTTGGGCACTTTCTCCATTTTCCTTGTACTCCAGCTGAGTGGCTTGAGCTGCATCTATCTCTTCTTTAACAGCAAGACGGGCGTCATATTCTTTTTGGAGTGCTGGGTCTTCTATTTCTCTAGTGAAAAACGGTGAAAGTAAAAGAGTAGCAAGACCAAAGGACAGGATAATAAATAATCCAATCCAAAAGGCGCCGAATCTTTTAAGGGTAGTGTCTCTTTTAGGATCCATTAGTTATGAACGTTTGCTGATTCTAAGATGCGAGGGTCGCGATGTGGGTAAAGGGCGACTGATGAAATGTTACGAAGGTAAAAGAACATGAATGCACTTCCCACCGTGATAAATCCGAGGATGTCCAAGAAGAACATCCCGTTTCCTAACCAGAGATGTAACTTATCCAGATTAAGAATCAGTGAAAGTGATGGCCCGCGCTCAGGTATCACCATATGATAAACATCAAGAGCGTGAATGGTTAGAAGATAGATGGTCATCGCAGTCATGTAAGACATGTTCTTCTTCAAATCCTGCCTAATCAGACCCACAAAAGGGATAGCGAAGTGTCCAAAAACTAGAATAATACTCACCACGTTCCAACCCTCTGTATTACGGAGGAGATAATACGATGTTTCTTCGGTGATATTCGCATACCAATAAAGGAAAAATTGTGAGAAGGTAACATAAGCCCAGAATACAACGAAGGCGAAATTCAATTTACCCATAAGGTGGAAATGCTCTGTGCTCACAACGTTTTTAAGGTAACCGAGTCTCCTTAATATAATCGTTGTAAGAATAATGGTCGCCATTGATGATAAAGCACAACCTGCAAAGAAGTAAACCCCCCACATGGTCGAGAACCACTTATAATCTAGTGCCATGACGAAATCTACCGCCCAGAACGTGAGTGCCACACCGAATATAGGCAATCCCCAAGAAGCGTGCGCACGAGCGGTAAAAAGATTCTTAACTCCTGGCTCTGGATCTGTGTCTTGTTTGACTGAAAG
>CALLLS010000013.1 GCA_938008215.1 uncultured Verrucomicrobiales bacterium
GAAACGCACTTGCGCCGATGGTAGTCGGACGATAGGTCCCGCGAGAGTAGGTCGTCGCCAGATTAACAACCCCATTCTTCTAACGAGGAATGGGGTTTCTTTTTAATCTTTTTTCCAGAGCTCTTACTTAGCTAGCTTTTAACTGGAAATACGCTCTGTAACCCGTAAATATACATTTAAGTGGGTAGCTAGAGTTACTTTCCTTATTAATCCAACACTCCATGCCCTCAAATGAAGTCCTCCCTCCATATAAAGGCGAATTAGAATTCCTTTTCCGCGATGAAGACTTAACCATAGTCAACAAACCGTCTATGTTCTTAAGTGTTCCAGGGCGCCATCCTGGTAACTTCGATAGTGTGCAGAGCCGTATCCAGAATGATTACCCTGATGCGATGTGTGCGCATCGCCTCGATTTGGATACTTCTGGGGTTATGGTAGTGACTCATAATAAAGACTCATTAAGGAATCTCCATAAACAATTTCAGTCACGGGAAATAGAGAAAGAATACGTTGCTATTGTTTATGGAATATTGGGGCAAGATCATGGAGAGGTGAATTTACCCTTAAGGTGCGATTGGCCAAACCGCCCTCTGCAGATGGTTTGCTATGAACATGGAAAAAATGCGCTTACGGAATACGCGGTGATTTCAAAAAATGAAATAGAAAATACCAGTCGTTTGTTATTAAAGCCTGTTACGGGTCGCTCTCATCAACTTAGAGTTCACATGAAAGAATTGAAGCATCCTATTTTAGGTTGTGACCTATATGCTCACGTTGAAGCGCTGAGTATGTCACGTAGGCTACTATTACATGCCACTAAGCTTAAATTTCATCATCCACGCTCTCAAGAAAAAATGATTATAGAGAGTAAGACACCATTTTAACAATGGTGTCATTCTATGTGGAATTTGAAAGCTTCTCATTGAGGTATACCTGAGCTTCGCAAGAATCATCGACACTCATAAGAGATTCTCTTAATTTCCCATCGCTGAAGGCTCGTGACATCATAGAGAGAGTTTTAAGCCAACCACATTTTTCTTCTTCAGGTATTAGTGCAAGAAATAAGTGGTGCACTAACCCGCAGTCGCAAGATCCAAAGTCTATGCCATCATTAGACCGAGCATAGAGCAAAGTGCAGTTCTTAATTTTTACTCCATTTATGTGAGGAATCGCTATATTTTTTCCTGTTGCGAAGGTTGTTTGAGCTTCTCTTGATTTAAGCTTATCTAGAATAGTGTGTTGACTCGTAAAAGGGATATCACCAAGTTTCACAAGGTATGCTAACATTTCTTCAAAAGCTGAGTATCGATCCTTAGCTTTAAGATCTAAAATGATTTGCTCTTTTCTTAGCTCAAAAGGCTTATTCATATATACTAAGTTTCTTTTTAACTAATGCAGGCTATAAAACAACCGCCATGATTTTAATTAGAATAAAAACAGTTTCATTGGCGTTGTATTATTACCGTATCGATTTTACAAGAAAAGATTACCTTCTGGCGAGCTTAGATTGACAATCCTTCTGAATGTGAGAATGAATACGACTCTTAAATATTATGAAACAATCTGTTAAATTATTCTTGGTCGCATCAGTTTATACTGCCAGTGTCCTCAGTCTTATGGCACAAGATGACCCATTAAAAACACCAGCAAATGTAGCAGTAGCTCCAGATGAAGCTATTAAGACAGAAAGTGGACTTTCTTCAATAGTAATCACTGAAGGGACAGGTAAAGAAAAGCCTGAAGCTAGAGATACAGTCACGGTTCATTACACCGGATGGAAGTCTTCTGATGGCTCAATGTTTGATAGTTCTGTGAAGCGTGGAGAGCCTACAAGCTTTCCCTTAAATGCCGTAATTCCAGGGTGGACGGAAGGACTTCAGCTCATGGTTGCTGGAGAAAAGAGACGTTTTTGGATTCCAGAAAATTTAGCATACGGTCCAGAGCAAGAAGGATCTCCGCGTCCAGGTGGTCAACTCGTATTTGATGTAGAGCTTATCAGTTTTGAGGAAGCAGCTCCGCCTATTTCTGCTCCAGAAGGTGCGGCTCAGACAGCAAGTGGGATTTCGTATGTGGTTACTGCAGAAGGAGCAGGGGAGAAGCCTACTGATGAAAATCTCGTGCAATTTCACTTCACCTTCTTTGATCCTAAAGGAACACCAGTTCAGTCATCTAAGGACATGGGAGATGCTCAAACAGCTCCCCTCAGTAAATTACCTCCATTTTTCAGTGAAGTGCTTAAAGAGCTAACTCCAGGAGGAAAAGCGGATGTCTATGTGCCAGGAAATGTTCTAGGTGCTCCAGACCCTATGGTAAAAGCAGAGCTAGAGCTGCTGTCTGTAAAAGAAGCGATTCCCGCACCTGCTATCCCTGAAGATGTAGCAGCTACTCCAGAGGATGCACAGAAAACAGAATCAGGTCTTGCCTATAAGGTTCTTACTAAAGGAGAAGGCGGAGATAAGCCTGTTGCTGCTAGTAATGTGACCGTTCATTACTCTGGTTGGGAAACAAGTGGTGAGATGTTTGATAGTTCTGTCACTAGAGGAGAAACGACGAGTTTCCCGCTTGGAAATGTTATTCCAGGATGGACTGAAGGACTACAACTCATGAGTAAAGGTGATAAGTTTCGTTTCTGGATTCCAGAAGGCTTAGCCTATGGACCTAAAGTAGAAGGCTCAGGACGTCCTGGCGGATTACTCGTCTTTGATGTGGAGCTTGTTGATTTTCAGTAATTAATATTGTAATTTTATTAAGCTTTTATGCGTATAATAAATGCATGAAGGCTTTTTTTATATATTTGATTACCTGTGCCATGGTTATGGCAGCTCCTGAATCTGGATCCACAGTAGAAAAAAGTAAGAAGTTAGATTGGAGTTTTACCCCGAAGGAAGGTCTGCCGAACGTTCTTGTTCTAGGAGATTCTATTTCTATAGCTTACACCTTGCCTGTAAGAGAGCAACTAAAGGATGTAGCCAATATTTACCGTCCGGTTAAAGTTTATAGGAAAAAAGAATTTAAGCATAATCCCAAAGTCAAAGTAGTAAACTGTCAGGGAACGGCTAATGGGGTGAAAAATATTGACCAGTGGATTGGAGATGAAAAGTGGGATGTCATCCATTTTAACTTTGGTCTTCATGACCTAAAGCACTTTGTGAATGGTCAGAATTCCAATTTAGAAACGGATCCTCAACAAGCTTCACCTGAAGAATACAGGGAGAACCTCATTAAGATTGTGAATAAATTACAAACTACGGGCGCTAAGTTGATTTTTGCGACCACCACCCCGATTGCACCAGGTACAACTGATCCACTGAGAAAGCCTGAATACCCTCCTGCTTATAATGAAATAGCACTAGAAATCATGAACGATAATGATATTCAAGTGAATGACTTATTCTCCTTCTGTGAACCGCAACTTACAGAAATCCAAAAGTCTAAAAATTGTCATTTCAATCCAGAGGGTAGTGAAATGATTGCCAGAGAAGTGTCTAAGGTGATTCGAGAGGCTTTGCCTAAGTAATGATTACATCACGAATTTAGTTGTAATCTAGCCCTAGTTTTTTCCATTCCACTTGACCGCTTATATGGGTGAGTGTAGCACTTTCTCATATGGAAAATGTTGTTATTATTGGAACTGGTCCTGCTGGGTATACAGCGGCTATCTACGCAGCAAGAGCGGATCTCGCGCCTCTTATTCTTACTGGATCACAGCCTGGTGGGCAGCTCACTACAACTACGGATGTAGAAAATTTCCCTGGCTTCCCAGAAGGTATAATGGGACCAGACCTCATGATGAAGATGCAAGAGCAGGCGATGAAGTTTGGTGCTAAGATGGATTTTAAGACTGTAGAGCGAATTGATAAACAGGATGACGGTTCTTTTTCTTTGGTATGTGGAACTGACACAATTGAAACGAAGACTGTAATCGTGTCTTCTGGCGCGTCCGCGCGTTACCTAGGGTTACCTGGTGAAGAAGAGCTTACTAAGGGTGGAGCTGGCTTAACGGCATGTGCTACCTGTGATGGAGCATTTTACCGTGACGTGCCCGTGTGTGTAGTTGGTGGAGGAGACTCCGCATGTGAGGAAGCCACCTTTCTTACGAAGTTTGCGAGTAAGGTTTATCTCATTGTCCGTCGTGATGAGCTACGTGCCTCAAAGGTGATGGCTAAACGTGCGTTAGAGCATGAAAAAGTGGAGCTAATTTGGAACTCTGAAATTACGGAATACCTCTTAAATAAAGAGGGAAAAATCCATGGTGTGAAGCTTAAAAATACAAAGGATTCTTCTGAAAGTGAGCTGAGTGTAAATGCAGTCTTCATGGCTATTGGGCACACCCCGAATACAGATTTCCTCAATGGTCTCGTCGATTTAGATGACTCTGGATATGCCCTACAGCTTTCCGGTAAGACAGCGACTAAAACACCTGGGATTTATGCCGCAGGTGATGTGGCAGACACAGTTTACAGACAAGCCATTACCGCTGCGGGTGAAGGTTGTGCCGCCGCTCTCGAAGCGGAGAAGTATATTGCCGATTTAGAGGACTAAATTCATTATGCTCTTAGGTGTAAACGTTGATCATGTAGCGACCTTGCGACAAGCGAGGTATCGCACGATGCTAGACTCCCCAAATGCGGAGCCTTCCCCTTTTGATGCAGCGATGGATGCAAAAGCCGGCGGGGCGGACTCTATAACACTGCATGTGAGGGGAGATCGAAGGCACGTTCAAGAGGATGACGCTTTTCTAGTAAGAGAAGAGTGCCCGCTACCCTTGAACTTTGAGATGGGTAACACACTAGAGTTGCTCAAAATAGCTCTCCGATTAAAGCCAGATTTTGTATGTCTCGTTCCTGAGACTCGGGAAGAGGTTTCTACGGAGGGAGGACTAGACGTGGTTTCTCATGCGGAGTCACTTAAGCCTACAATTGAAGCTCTCCATAACGAGGGAGTAAAAGTGAGCCTCTTTATAGATCCCGTGATAGAGCAAGTGAATGCTTCCCATTCTCTGAAAGCGGAAATGATAGAGCTTCATACTGGATGTTTCGCGAATGCCTTTGGTGAGGAACGAAAGCATGAAGTGACACGTTTACAAAAGGCGTCTGAGCTAGGACATAGTTTAGGAATCCAAGTGAATGCAGGTCACGGCTTAAATTATGATAATTTAGAAGAGCTCTTTACAGTGTCTCATTTGGTGGAGTTAAACATCGGTCATTCTATCGTGGCGCGGGCGTTGAGAGTGGGGATGACGCAAGCAGTGAAGGAGATGCGCGCCCTTATGAGCAACTATTCAGGATGATATTATATGGTATAGGAATAGACGTCGTGGAGGTGGATCGTATCCATTCTTCTATTTCCGAGTTTGGGGAGCAGTTTTTAGACCGTATTTTCACTGCTAAGGAGCGGGAATATTGTGAGCGGCAAAAGAATAAAGAGTTGAGTTATGCGGCGCGTTTCGCGGCTAAGGAAGCAGTCTCTAAAGCTTTTGGAACAGGTATAGGTAAGTCTGTCGGCTGGAAAGATATGGAGGTAATTAGGATGGAAAGTGGTGAGCCTACTATTGTGCTTCATGGAAGAGCGAAGGACTTTGCGAAGGAACTAGGCATCTGTGAGGTGAAGATTTCCCTTACGCATGCAAAGCATTATGCGGCAGCGAACGCAGTAATCCTAAAGTCTTCATGAAGGCTAAATGTGATATGGGCTTTTTTTTAAAATATCTGGCTAACTTTCTTTTACCCAGGGTTCTAGATATCTGCATTATTGGAGTAGCTCTTATTTTTACTACTCCGCTTCATGCAGAAAAGAATAACCCTCATCTTTCCCTCAAGCTTGAGGTGAAACGTTCTATTAAGTTAGGAAATAATTACCTACTAGGCCAGGGGAATGAGAATGGAAGTTGGAGTGATGACAAGCACCCTGCAATTACTGCGCTGGTTCTTACTGCTTTTCAGCGTGATCCAAACAGTAGACCAGGTGACACACAAGGCGCTATTGATAAAGGGCTGAATTGGTTGCTTTCTCTGCAAAAGCCAGATGGAGGAATTTATACGGAAGGGTTAGCGAATTATAACACGGCTACGTCAATAATGGCACTTCTCGCCTCTGGTCACGAGGACTATGCTCCCGCTATTTTACGAGCGAGATCGTTTCTGGTAGGGCAGCAAACGGATTGGGGAAAAGGGAATGAAGATGATAACCCTTATGATGGAGGGGTTGGTTATGGGGGCACGTATAAACACTCGGACATGTCTAACACACACCTGGCATTAGAAGCGATATACCATACGCGTCAGTTAGCTCTTGATAACGGAGCTGAAGGTCAGTCAACATTAGACTGGGAAAGTGCTCTGACCTTTATCAGCCGTTGCCAAAATCTTACAGAGACCAATGACCAAGAATGGGCAACTGATGATCCTGAAGAGAAAGGAGGCTTTGTGTATTTTCCCAGCTCTTCTAAGGCAGGTGAGAAGCCGCTCAAAGACGGCAAGACCGCTCTGCGCTCTTACGGCTCGATGACATATGCAGGCCTTCTTTCCTTAATTTACGTAGAATTAGATGCAGATGACCCTCGAGTGACCGCAGCTCTTGCATGGCTTGCGGAAAACTTTTCTGTAGAAGATAATCCGGGGCTAGAAAAGCAAGGGTTGTTCTATTATTACCAAGTGATGGCTAAATCTTTAGCAGCATCAGGGCGTCACACTCTTACTACAGCAGAGGGAAAAGAAATTGATTGGCGAATGGAGCTAGGCAAAAAGCTTGTTTCCACTCAAGGCGCAGATGGTTCTTGGAAAAACGAAACGTCTAGATGGTGGGAAAATGATCCTATATTGACTACGGCTTATGCTGTTTTAGCTCTAGAACAGCTTTACGCCACGATGTGACTTACATGTTAAGAGTCTCAGGAGTATATGCAGGGAATAAAACTCTTTTTTATTACTCTAAAAAGCAATAGAACTTGATATGTCCGAATTTGAAGAGCTCGTTGATAGCCATTATAAAGCCTTATACCGCTTCGGTTATTCATTGAGTAAGAGTGCGGATCTAGCCTCAGATTTAGTTCAGCAAACCTTTACTATTTGGGCTGAAAAAGGGCATCAATTAAAAGACAGATCGAAGGCGAAAACGTGGCTATTCACGACATTATATCGTGAATTTCTCGGACAGAATAAAAAGAGTAAGCGCTTTATTAATGAAGACACGAGTAATCTGGAATTCGCTATGCCAGCGGCGGAGCATAATGGCGCGAGACAAATGGACTCTCAAAGAGCAGTGCAAATTTTAAGTGAACTAGAAGATATTTTTAGAGCACCACTCACACTTTTTTATCTGCAACAGCATAGTTATAAGGAAATAGCGCAGATCTTAGAAGTACCTATCGGAACGGTGATGTCGCGTATTTCAAGAGGTAAGTCTTTATTAAAGAAAAAATTTTTTGACGGTGAAGAGGATGGAGATGGTAAGATTATTAAACTTGAAAGAAAGGAGGCAAAAAATGGATAAAGAAGAAGTGAAATTTGTTTTATCTAGCTTTAGACCATGTGGATCTGATGTGGATGACCCTACATTTACAGATGCACTTAGATGTGCTGTAGAAGATCAAGAATTATCAGAATGGTTAGTTAAAGAGCGGTCTTTTGACCGTGATTTTGGAGGATATTTAAATAATGTTCAAGTTCCTGATTCCCTCAAAATACAGATCCAAAACCTCTTTGATGAGCTCAGTGTAGACCAGAATACGCATGGGGATCTCCAGATGATTGGCGCTCTCGCGATGATACAACCTCCTGATGGTCTAAAACGGGAAATTCTATTGGCAATGGAAGTGAGCGCAAAAACGACAGAGTTTTCACAATCTCAAAAAAATAAAAAAACCGCCCGGTTCTGGTTTCCGCTAGCAGCCGCTGCAGTTATAGCAATTGCTACTTTTTTAGGCGTGATTTTACCAAAAAGAGGGAATCTTAATCCGTCGTTCGATATTACAAAAGTATCCTCAGAAATCGTCAATGGGCTTGGTCAAAATGATATTAAACTAGATTTAAAGGAAGATGATTTTCTTAAAACGGTCTCATGGGCCTCAGAGCAAAATATTCCCATGCCTTCTGCGTTACCTAACGGAATGAATAATCTAGGTCTTGTGGGATGTAAGAAATTAAATGTGGAAGGACATCCTGCATCTCTTATCTGTTTCCACACGGTTGATGGGCAAAAGTTAGATTTAGTCGTTATTGAGCCTGAAGACTTAGAAACATTTAAAGACCAGCTTCCTCTTTACTCAGAAGTGAAAAACAGGTGTAAAAAATGTCCTAAAACTGGTTTTTCAATGGCAAGTTGGCATGACGAAAAAAGGTTCTATCTACTGTTTTCTAAAACATTACCACTTAAAGGTTTCCAAGAAGTGTTTTAAGATCTCCCAGTTGAGACAATGACCTGTCTAGAGAACAGCAAAGTTCACTGCAGCTACTAAGCTGGTAATACTCGCTTCACCCTGCCATGCAATATCGAAGGCGGTGCCATGATCCACGGAAGTTCTAATGAAGGGGAGACCAAGTGTGGTATTGATCCCTTCATCGAAATAGAGAGTCTTTAGAGGAATGAGTCCTTGGTCATGATACATGCATATGTGTGCATCTACCTTCGCGCGTATCTCTGGCAAGAAGGCGGTATCGGGGGGAAGGGGACCGATCACCTCAATTCCGCTAGCCTCTATTTCTTGTATTGCGGGAATAATGACACGTTCTTCTTCATCTCCGAAAAGACCGTTTTCTCCTGCGTGAGGATTAAGTCCTAAGATTGCTAATTTTGCGGGGCGCCCTTCTTTCTTTTCTATGAGCTCAGACGTGAGATTGGCTACCTCTACGATTCTTTTTTTAGTGAGCATTTTAGGAACTTGAGCAATGCTAATGTGGGTAGTCACCAATGAGCAGTTTAGATCTCCTCCCCCTAGCATCATGGCGTGAGCTTGAGTGCCTGATTTTTCTACGAGGATTTCGGTATGCCCAGGATAATGAATACCTGCGGCTTCTAGTGCTGCCTTATTAATGGGACAGGTGACGATTCCATCTACCAGTCCCGACAGAGCATCATCGATAGCTGAAGTTAAGAAGTCATAGGATGCTTGCCCGCACTTAGCTTGCACTTCTCCCTTTTTCACATCTTCCACCTGAGGGATAGGATGGTTTTTTATTTTAACCCCAACTAGAGGCAGCTGTAGGAATGCTGAAATTCTTTCTAGATGTGCTTTGTTTCCGTAGATTATATACTCCACATCATCCCGCTTTTCATCAGCGCACAATTTAAGGCATAGCTCAGGACCTATACCAGCGGGATCGCCCATCGTGATTGCCAATTTTTTCATTACTTTTTAAAATCACATATCCATAAGAATGAACATAGAAAAAGTGATTGAGATCTAAGTGGTTTGAAAACGCTATCAGCTCTTGTTCTTAGGAGTTTCATAAGAACTCTCTGCCATCAGAGTCTTCATTTTATTGAACACGACCTTAGAATAATCCTCAGTAGAGCCTTTCCAGTCTCCTTCATGGTGGAGGCATGACATGGTAACTCCATCGATACCGCAGGGATTAATGAATTCAAAAGGAGGAAGGCTCTCTGGTGTAACATTCATTGCAAACCCATGCATGGAAACCCATTTCCTGACGCCTACGCCCATGGAGCAAACCTTTCTTCCTCGGACCCAAACACCAGTGAGCCCTTCTTCTCTTCCTGCGGAAATCCCTATTTCTTGGCAGGCTTGGATGAGAGCCTCTTCCATGAGGCGGAGGTAGGCGTGCAAATCTTTTCCCAAGGCAATGAGGTCTGTGATAAGATAGCCAACGAGTTGTCCAGGACCATGGTATGTAGCAAGCCCACCGCGATTGATTTGTTCTACAGGGTGGGGGAGATGAGTTGGAAGCTGCGCATCTTCTTTACGTAGCCCGATTGTGTAGACAGGAGCGTGCTCTAGAAAGTGAAACGTGCCTTCTTGCTCGCGGTTTTCGACGATTTCTTTCACACGCGCTTCTTGAATATCCAGAGCTTCTGTGAACAAGATATCCTTTCCTAGCCAGTGGTATTTAGGTAATAGCATGTGCCAATCTTCTTTATATGTGTGTTAAATACTTAGAGTTTTGATAGTTTGAAAAATCGTGGTAAACATGAGATAAGCCATCATCCCAATAAGAGACGCTATAATAATTAAGACGGTGGGTGCAATGAGCGCCATCACTCGCTGGAGGGAATTATTAAGCTCTTTATCATAACGCTCCGCTGCTTTTGCGAGAGAAACATCGATCTGTCCAGTTTGCTCACCTACTGAAACCATATCAACGAGTAATTCAGGGAATGAGCCAGCTCGCAGTAAGGATGATGATAAGGAGCGCCCATCACCTACCTGCTCTATTACTTCACCTAATTTTTCTTTCAGGAAAAGGTTTTGAGTTGCATTTTTTGAGAGCTCTAAGGAGCGGAGAAGAGTAAGACCATTCCCGACCAAGTTTGACATTGTTTCTAAGAACTGGACGAAAAAACGGTCTTTCTCAACGCGCCCCGTAAGCGGTAGTTTTAGTTTTATGCGATCCCATACAGGTTTATTGGTCTCCATGTCTTTCCATGCCTTGAAGGATAACAGCGATATTAAAACAACCACTAAAATGAGCCACCACCATTGAGATAGAAAGTCTGAGCTAGCGATGAGGATTTGAGCTCCCATCGGGATTTTTGCTCCAGGAGTGCTCTGCATAAGCTGCGTGAGCTGTGGAATAAGTATAGTAATTAAGATAAAGGTGACTGCAGCTCCAGCGATAATGAGGAGTGCAGGATAAATCAGTGCGAGGGTGATTTTATTTCTTAGTTCACCGAGAGTGTTCAGGTAGTGAGCTTGTTTTCTAAGGATTGTATCGAGTGCGCCTGAGGCTTCTCCAGCAACTGCCATACTGGTGTAAAGCGTATCGAAGGATGGGCTCGCCATTTGTAATGATTTTGAGAACGGATTTCCGTCTCGCACAAGGGATCTAACACGTTGAGAGACTTTTTGTAAATTGCCTGATTCTTGCCTGTTTTCCATGGAGCGCAATGCAGGCTCTAATTGTAGACCTGCGGCAAGCATGTCTGAAAGCTCTTCAGTAAAAAGGATTACCTCGGACTTTTTAAGCTTGAGGGGGGCGTTTGGGTCATCCTTTTCAGTATTCTGGAATAAGCCTTTTTTTTGAGTCTTTTTCGGTTTACTTGCCGCCTTTACATTTTTCCCACTTTTAGCTTTTGATGTTTTTTTTAGAGCTTTTTTGCTAAGGTTTGGCTGTTCTATTGTAGCAGCTTCTGCTTGCGCATCCAGCTTTGTTGGTCGCAGCTCTTTAGTTTCTAATAGATGAAGAGCTTCTCCCCTATCAATTGCTGTAACAGAGCCTGATATTTTTTTGCCGTCTTTATCTAAGGCTATGTAAGTAAAATTTAACATAGGTATATTTAAATTATTCCCGCATCAGTAGCGGTGGCAGCGACGATCTCCTCAACGGTGGTCAAGCCCTGCAATACCTTATGCCATCCATATTCTCTCATGGGGATGAAGCCGTCTAATTTAGCTTGCTTTAATAAATTTTCTGCAGATGGAGCTTTAGGAATCATTCCTTGCATTACATCAGAGATTACTACGACCTCGTATATGGCTAGACGTCCAGAGAATCCGGTATTTCGGCACTTATCGCACCCTTTAGAGTTGTAGGCGGACCCTCGCAATTGGCTTGGTATTCCAAGGTTGTCGCGGTCTTGTATAGAGAGTTCATGTTGCTCCTTACAGTGATCGCAAAGGCGACGGACTAAGCGCTGTGCTAAGAAAGCACGGACAGAAGCAGCTAAGAGAAAAGGCTCCACACCCATATCGATGAGTCTCCCAATCCCGCCTAAAGCATCATTTGTGTGAAGAGTGGAGAATACGAGGTGACCAGTTAAGGACGCGCGCACGGCAATTTCTGCGGTTTCTAAGTCACGGATTTCTCCAAGCATTACAATGTTTGGATCTGCTCGGAGAATGGAACGCAAAGCACTAGCGAAAGTGAGACCGATATCTGACTTTACAGCGATTTGCATTACTCCATCTAGCTTGTTCTCTACTGGGTCTTCAACGGTGACGATTCTAGTGTCATTAGAGTTTAATTCACTAAGAAAGGAATAGAGTGAAGTGGATTTACCAGAGCCAGTTGGTCCCGTAATGAGAATAATTCCATTTGAAAGACTGAGAAGTTTTCTAATTGGGTCTAAAACAAAGTCTTCCATCCCTAGTTTTTCAACCGTGAATTTTTCTTGGTTAAGAAGACGGAGAGAGACGCTTTCACCTTCTACCGTAGGGACTGTGGCGACCCGAACATCTATTCCCCGCCCTTCAAGTGATAAATTAATCCTTCCATCTTGGGGGAGACGCTTCTCAGCTATGTCTAGCTTCGACATGATCTTTAGCCGGGCAATTACCGAGCTTTGGAGTGATCCAATATTTTCAGGAACAGCAATGTCCACTAGCTTGCCGTCTATACGGTAGCGGATTCTTAAATTATCTTTGAGTGGCTCCACGTGAATGTCAGTAGCCTGTTGATTTAGAGCATCACGTATAATATGATTTACGAACTTTACTACACTAGCTTCATCATCATCATTATCGTCGATGATGTTCGCTTCATCTGTGTCTTCGATATTATTGAGATCCATATTTCTACCGTCCAGGATAGCTTCAAATGTATCGGCACCAACTCCATAGAGACGACGTAAACCTTCATGGATACGAGAGCGGGAAGCCATCTTCCATCGAACAGGAAAATCTACGTTTTGAGTAACTGCTTGCTTAGCAACGAGATTAAAGGGGTCATAGGTGGCCATTATGAGACTGAACGAGCCATCTTCTAACTCCTCTAAAGAGATTGGTAAAACTCGATGCTTTAGAGCCACTGCTGGTCCACATGCTTGTCTAAGGGGAAGCGGCTTTTCTGTTTCTGGTATAGTTGTTAACCAATTAAGAGAAAGCCCTCGAGAGAGCTCTTTCATATAAAGTTCCTCTTCCACCATCTTCGTATCGAGAACGCTATCAATCGCGGAATTCTGCAATTTCGTTGCCGTCTGAATAGCCTCAATGACCACATCAATATCTTTACATCCAGCCTTTTGAGCTGGGGCTATTAGGAAATCTGGCATGGATAAAGTGTTTTCAATAGAAAAGCGTAGTTAAATATAAGTTATAGATATGGTAGTTTGTCTAGCTTTTAGCAAAAGTGGAATCGCACGTATAGAGGTATTATATCTGGAAGGTCTCAGTAGAGAGAGTAAAATTTGGTTGCAATTTTTCCTTACATGATACCTAGTTATACGTCCCCTTTATATTACTTATGAAAAAATTGAGAACTTTATTAAGCTGTTTAGTAACGCCCTTATTTTTGTTTGTGAGCTGCTCAAATAGCAGCCATTCGGCTAAGGCTACTGTCTATAATTCATTTTACCCATCTTCTCCAGTAAAGGCATCATTACCCACTAGTGCTAAAGGGAAAGATAAGCATGGATTCCCAAATTATTCGATAAAGGATATGGAGCGATTTGTGCGGACTACTGCATACTCAGATGCTGAGAATGAGCCTGGTGCAGTTGGAAACCTCAATGCCGCTGGGACAACGCTGAAATACGGAAACGTGAGAAGCGCGGCGGCGGATTGGTCTATTTACCCTTTAGGAACTAAGTTTAAGATTAAGGGGCTTCCCCATACATATATAGTGGATGATTACGGCTCCGCACTTGTAGGGACAAACACGGTGGATATTTATCATCCTAGCCTTAAGCTGATGCGTAAATGGGGAACAAGACCTGTGGAGTTAAACATCATTGAGATGGGAGATTGGCATAAAAGTGCAAAACTACTCAAGGGGCGTACCAAATATGCACATTGTAACTCAATGTATTGTGGAGTGATGAGTAACCTTCGACAATTTAAAGATTTCATTCTCCAGAATAACTAAAGTAATTAATGGAGGAACTTTGGTGCGAGAGCCGTTCAGCTAAAGCTCAGAGTAATGGGCAAAATACCCCACTTGCTGCTAGACTCCGCCCAGAAACGCTAAACCAAGTCTACGGTCAAGAGCATTTATTAGCAAAAGGAAAGCTTTTACGTAGAGCGATAGAAGCAGATCAGTTCTCTTCCCTCATTTTCTTTGGTCCTCCTGGCACGGGTAAAACAACACTTGCTAAGGTCATCGCCGAAGTTACTACCGCAAGGTTTGAGACACTTAATGCTACAGAAGCCAATACGGCTTCAGTCAGAGAAAAAATTGATCAAGCCAAAACCTGGGAGAGATTGCGAGGGGAGCGGACTATTCTATTTGTAGATGAACTACACCGCTTTTCTAAAAATCAGCAAGACATCCTGCTTCCTTACTTAGAGGAGGGCGCAGTGAGGTTTATAGGGGCGACTACAGAGAATCCCTATTTCTCTCTGAATAACGCCTTATTATCACGTTCTCAGCTTTTTCAATTGGAATCATTGTCGGAGGAGAACCTAGTCAATCTTTGCAAGAGAGCGCTGGATGATGAAAGAGGGTTTCCTGACAAAAAAGTGAAAATTTCTTCTGAAGCTACGATTCACCTCGCTAAAAAATCCGATGGTGATGCGAGAAAATGCCTGACTGCGCTTGAACTCGCTGTAATAACTACTCCTCCAGATGAAGCAGGCGTAATTCATATTTCGTTAGAAGTGGCGGAAGAATCTATTCAGCAAAAAGCTATCAAATATGATGCAAAGGGAGATGCGCATTATGACACCGCTTCAGCCTTCATTAAATCTATTCGAGGTTCAGATCCAGATGCAGCACTTTATTGGTTAGCTAAGATGCTTCATTCTGGTGAAGATCCGCGTTTTATTGCTAGACGTCTTGTCATTTCTGCCTCTGAAGATATCGGATTGGCGGATTCTAACGCCCTTAGAGTCGCGATGGACGCTCATCAAGCGTATGAGTTCATTGGGATGCCTGAAGGCCGCATTCCTCTTGCCCATGCCACCGTTTATTTGGCTACAGCGCCTAAAAGCAATTCTGCATACATAGGCTTAGCCTCTGCTATTAAGGATGTCAGGGAGGGCAAAACCTTAGATGTCCCGCCCAACCTGCGTACCGAAACACGCAAAAAATTGGCTAAAGAGAGCGGTATGGAAGAAGAAAAACTGAAATATCATTACGTGCATGATTATGAGGGGAATTATGTTCCTCAAGCATATTTACCAGAAGGGAGAACGTATTACCAAGCCACAGAAAACGGAATGGAAAAACGAATCAAAGAGCGTCTAGAATATTTCGCTACGCTTTTAAGGTGAAATTGAAAAACTCATCATCCTCTTGAGATGACGAGGTAATTAATGTGTCACGCTTGAGGGGAACCTTATTCTTTAGCAGCTAGCTTGGGGCAACGCCCAATAATACGAGATAGTTTAAAATGTAGGTTTGGTGATGACCTAAACAAAAATGAAAAGCATAGTGTTCCCGTGTAGGTAGGCGTAGTCAGTTTCTGCTCGAATATTAAGGTATGATGAGACAGCTGACGCAAGAGCGATGGCTTCTTTAGGTGTTGCAGATAAGCGCGCTCAACGACTTAAACGCCCCCTTGAACTACTTTACTTCTTCAGCATACTCATTATTGATGAAATCATCTTCATTCCACATTATTTTATCTGGTCCAGCAGAACGAATGCCAATACTCTTTTGGTCAATAACGTGAAAAAAAATTGGCGTTCCCCAACGGTCTACTAATTCTCCTAACTCATTAATCCATTGAGGATTTTGAGATAAAACCTTAGTTTTATAAATATTCGCGCCCATGAGGGCTTTGGTAATTTCACGATTTTCACCTAATGGTAAAGGGTCGTTAGTTTTTACTAAGGTGAGATAACTCATTAGCATTCCATCAAGAAGCTGGATGTCTTTATTGGGAGAGCTTTTCTCATCGGCATACCCTACCATGTGATGAGTAGAAAAATCATTAGGATCAGAGTTTTCAGGTGCCCCTTGGTTATTCTTATGTGATGAGGTTTGAGAGAGTGATTCGTTAGATAGAGATGTATCTTTATTTACGAATTTCAAACCTATAATAAAGATCAAAAAGGCGATTACAATAGAGGCGATTACTTTAGACATAGATTTAAAATGCGAAATTATTTAAGATAGTCTTGTCGAAATGACTGTATATTCAAAGTGAGATTTAACTGAAGTTTATGGAGTATGGATGGTTTGGGTTTAACCCCTATAGAAGCGGTACGATAACAGCATATTCTGTAATCGCAGCGGGAAAGCTATGTTGTCCAGTCTATGTTTAATATCTCCGCGTTCTTTTGGAAAGAAAACTAATTGCACACACACCAAGAAGTAAAACGCTTGAAGGCTCAGGTATTGGTGATGCAATAAAGTTCAGACTATAACTAGAAGCCGCTCCCGTTTCATTCAGCCAACCCGCGTATGAGCCCGCTGTTAATGTAGCCGCACCAAAAAATGGCGCGAGACTAGTTATCCCTGGTAGAGTAATAGTAGGTAATAAATCATTCCCCACTCCAGCAGAGCCAATCGCCGCAAATCCAACAGGATCTCCAAAAGAGTTAGAAGGAGCAGAACTCAAGGTGCTTCCAGGTTGTAGCATGAAGTAACTTGCATTCCCTCCTCCAATAAGGTCAAGTAAGCGAATTTCCGTGATTTCCAACCCAACAGGAACATCTAAGCGAAATAAGTCTAAATCATTAGATCCACCAGCGAGTGAGCCAGAAAGAACATTACTTCCCATAATAATACTTATTGGGGAAGGCGACGTGTAAGCATCTGATAAATCACCATTTATAGCCTCATCATAAGTAAAGCCAGAAAGGAAAGATGTAGTAAGAAACAAGGGGAGAGTAACTTTCATTTGTTATTGTACAATTTATTTTAGGAGTAAAAAACTTTCATGCTGTAAAGACAAGGATAAATATTTCTCCATCCTGAGAGTGTTGAAAAATTCTAAAAAGGAAAAGTAGAATTTCTTGTTTCATAAAGGATTACGAATAGAAAAATATCTAATATAGGATTTTTTCAACGGAGTGGCCTTATCGACTTTCCAGTAAATAAATTCTCTTTTTTATCGGTTTTCATCTGCGGTTGGAGATTGCCACTCAATGCAAATTGATCGAAAAAGACAAAAAGTCTTTACTTCGGCTCCATGCTGGAGTATATATATAGTATATTTCTATGAAAAAACTATATTCCCCCCTTATATTACTCACGACTTCCTTATCCTACTCTCAATTAGACCTTAATAATAACGGATACAGCGATGTATTAGAAACACTTCACCCAGAAGTCTTTTCCGCTCCGCTAACTATTGACTCCGACCAAGACGGAATGTCCGATCTCGACGAGATTCAGTCTTTAACTGATCCGAACGATTCCACCGATTCACTTCGTATTTTGGATATAGAAGAAACAGCGACATCTTACATATATGACTTCCCAACAAGAGAGGGAATCAACTACACCTCAGAATACTCCAGTGATTTAGAAAATTGGTCTACTCTTAATATTTCTACGGCAGGCGATGGCGCGAGTAAAACTATCGTTATACCTAAGTCTTCCTTTGTCAACGAACCTAAAGTATTTTTTCGTGTATGCGTGAATGGCTACGTTGATACCGATAACGATAATATTCCAGATTGGGAGGAGGAGCTGCTAGGCTTCAGCGCGACCGATTCTAATAGCGTACGCTCTGCCTCTGCGGGAGGCGATGAGCAACACCTAGTAAATCTTCTCACTGGGGCGAACCCAATGGGAGGTTTAGCGGGAGGAGGTTCAGCAGGGGTGCCCTCTGATGAGCATGCAAGCCGTTTCCTAGCTCAATCAACTTTCGGTCCACGTTTAGATGACATAGAAGACCTTCAAGCTTTAGGCAATAACTCCTATGAAAAATGGATAGATCAACAATTGGCATTGCCTAAGAGTTATTTATCTCCCTATATTAATTATTTAATAAATAGGCGGCAACTAGATTATGATAATTATAATAATGGTGTTTTATTTACTCCATGGAAGACCGTTGATACTTCTCTTGCCTTAACTCGTGTTCCTAATTCAGAGATTTCTACTCCATGGATGAGATTGGCTCTATTTGCACCAGATCAATTAAGGCAAAGAGCTGCGCATGCACTAAGCCAAATTATAGTTGTAGGAAGAAGAGACGCAGGCTTTGCTCTCGCCAGCACAGATTTTTACGATCTTATCATTGATCACGCCTTTGGGGACTTTGAAGATTTACTCTATGAGGCTAGTGTGCATCCCTTGATGGGCTGGTGGCTAAGTAGCTTGGGCAACCAAAAAGAGGATCCAAGTATAAATAGAACGCCAGATGAAAACTATGCACGTGAAATCATGCAACTATTTACTATTGGTTTATTTGAACTTAATATGGATGGCTCGAACAAATTAGATAGTAATGGAGAACCTATTCCAACTTATGACATAAATGATATTAAAGAAATGGCTAGGGTGTTCACTGGTTTATGGCATCAAAACACAACTACTTGGGGAACTAATCCTCCAAACTCGGCAGAGCAAGTATACTTAGCGGATAGTCCAATGCTTATTTATCCAACTAGGCATGATACAGCGGCTAAAACTTTGTTGAACGGAGTTGTATTACCTGCGCATAGTGCAGATCCTGGTAGAGATGGATATAAAGATATTCGAGACGCATGTAGTTCGTTAGTTAATCACCCGACATGCCCTCCTTTTATAAGTAAGCAGTTAATTCAGTTTTTAGTTACTTCTAACCCCAGCCCAGCTTATGTGGAGAGAATAGCTAATGTGTTTGTGAATGATGGAAATGGAAGCCGTGGTAACCTCGGTGCTGTAATAAAAGCGATTTTATTAGATGCAGAAGCGCGTTCGGCATTTCCTGACTTGCAGAATGAAGGTTTTGGTCAATTGCGAGAGCCAATGGTGAGAACTACTAATCTTGCAAGAGCAACAGAGGCAGGCTCAAGCTTTTCTGGTCTTCACGATGATACAGGAGTACAGTATTGGACACCCGATGGCTATGACAATATGTTACAATTTCCTTTATCCCCGCCTTCAGTATTTAATTACTATGAGCCAGGTTACTCTCGTCCAGGAGAGGTTATTAATAAAGGTTTAGTTAGTCCAAAATTCCAAATATTAAATTCCTACACTGCGACGGCGGCACCTAATCTGTGGTGGAGCTATTTAACCAATAGTTTTCATCAAAGAACGGCAGGAAATACGCCTAGTTTCACGTCGACATTCGCTAGTTCAAGTCTTACAGGGTTTGATTTAGACGCCCTATGCGATGAAGTCAGTCTCTTAATTGCAAATGGAAGATTACGTGCAGACTCCAGAAACCTTATTAAAAGTGCAGTTTCTTTATATACAGATTCTACAGATGGAGCAATTCGTAAGAAAACAGCATATTACCTCACATTAGTTTCCCCTGAAGCAGCAATCTTAAAATAACCCTTAAATAACCCTTAATAACTACTATGAAAAAATCTCTCCTCCCTAGACGTGAATTTATAAAGCAGGGCGTATGTGGCTCTATGACGTCACTCGGCTTGCTTAATACACTCATTCAATTACGTTTGACAGGTAATGCTGTTGCTCAAACTGGAGCTCCCCAAAATTATAAGGCATTAGTATGTTTATTTCTCTTTGGTGGGAATGATTCCTATAACATGTTAATCCCAACCGCTTCAGGTGAATATTCTAATTATGTGGCGAGCCGAACTAACTTAGCTCTCCCTTCCCCTGGTTCTCCGAACGGAGTATTACCATTAACGACATTAAATACTCCTGGTAGAACATTTGGGGTGAACCCTGCTTTAGAGTTTTTGCAAAGCGCATACAATAACGAGGATGTAGCCTTTATTGCTAATGCAGGAACATTAATAGAGCCTATACCCAATGTGGCAGCATACAATTCAGGTAATTATGACTTACCCAAAGCATTGTTTTCTCATAATAATCAACAGATGGAATGGCAGACGTCATTGCCACAAAGTCTTTCTGCATCAACAGGATGGGCTGGAAGAATGGCAGATAATCTTAATATTTTAAATGATCCCAATGGAAAAGTTCCAATGTCTGTATCCTTAAATGGAAATAATACCTTACAAACAGGAACAGATGTCGTTCCGTATGTTATTAATGAAAGTGGGGCTGTAGGTCTTACAGATTTAAATACCACGGTTGCTAATAATGCACGTAATAATACTACTACGTCCTTTATGGATCAAACTTACAGATCTGTCTTAGAGCGAGCATATGCAGAAGAATCTAACAACAGTTTTGACGCGTTTGCGGACTTTTCAGCAGCACTTAATTCATCTAATATAACAACAGTTTTTTCAAATACAGGATTAGCTAAGGACTTAGAGATGGTAGCTAAAACTATTAAATCTGCACCTAATTTAGGTCATGAAAGGCAAATTTTCTTCGTAGGGCTTGGAGGTTTTGATCACCATAGTTCATTGCTAGCACCTCATACCGCATTACTTAAAGAGCTGGACGGAGCGTTAGCGTCTTTCAATGCTGCAATGCATGAAATTAATATGGACGATGATGTTACACTATTCACTTGTTCTGAATTTGGGAGAACTATGCGCTCTAATGGCTTAGGGACAGATCATGCCTGGGGAGGAAATCAGATAGTAATGGGTGGTGCGGTCAAAGGATCTCGAATATACGGAGATTATCCATCTAACCTCCTTATTGGAACAGGGTTAGATGTAGGAACGACAGGAAGGCTTCTTCCTACTACATCTTGTGATTTATACTTTGCAGAATTAGCGAAATGGTTTGGTGTGAGTTCAGGAGACCTAGAAACAATTCTTCCTAATATAAATAATTTCTACTCACCGACTTCTGCAGCTCCACCTCTAGGATTTCTTCTTTGAATTTATGCCCTCACTTTCCAGTCTCGATTACAGATTTCATCTTTAACGATATCCCAAAGCATTTTCCACAAAGTTAACCTCAGGGCAGTATGGAGGAGCTGTAGCGCATTGACATTACTAACATGAGTTTTGTTTAAACGATAGAGATAGAATGATGGTCTGGGTATTTGGAGATGGAAGGCTTGAGCATGCATGAAGTGAGTCCCGCAAGAAGGTTAATGAGGAAGTAAGCAGGGCTTCGATGCCTTGAATGCTCTAACTCACTAATATTCCTGAGCTGATCATTAATGGTTTCAATGATACTACGTTTACGAAGGAGTAACTTATCCTCTAAACAAAGGAGACGATTTTCATATTATCGCGGACAGAAGCAATGAGACTGACTGCGTCTGCAGTCAGTCTTTCGAAGAGCTTCATGGAGATATATATAGCCTTTATCTGCGTAAAGCTTATCTCATAAGTTTTGCGCTAACGATGGCACAGGCTTTCTGTCATCCACATTACCTGAAGTGATGTGGAAACTTAAGAGCTCTCCCGACTCATTAATGACAAGGTGCAGTTTAAACCCATAGAACCAGTCCTTTGTAGATTTGGTGATATAACCGAATCAAAAGATGAAAAGAAGGTCAGAATATTACAAGAACTGAGAAGTGGTAGAAGCTGTAGAGAGATCATGGCGGAATACAACATGAGTAGCCAAACGCTCTCGAATTGGAAGCGTAAGTATGGAGATAGCGACGAGTTCCAACCTTGAAAGTATCCAAAAGAACACGGAAAACAGATATAAGAATATGAAAAGAAGATTCATGATGCCATTGCTAGTGATCACACTGAAGTCCTCTAGCTGTAGAGTATTCCCTGTATCGGAAGACTAGGGAGTTTGCTTTGATAATTAACAGTTAGAAAAAGGTTTGGGCTTTGCTTAGAGCGCCTTTAAATATCGATGTGGACAAGGACAGATATAAATTGGCCGACGAGCACTAGGTTTCACAATAAGAGTTAGAACACGCTTAAACGAGTTGGGATAATATAGGCTCTCCATCAAGTTATGTGGAAAGGCGTTCAAATGACTATATTCATCTGAATGCAACCATCTCCTACTCTTAACTACTTAGGCTTACCTTTCTTAGAAATTCTCTCTATAGACCAATCTAGAGAAGTAATTAT
>CALLLS010000014.1 GCA_938008215.1 uncultured Verrucomicrobiales bacterium
TGCTGGCTTTACGAGAAATAAGATCATCTAGTTCATGGTAAACATTCTTTAAGTCACTCCCTTTCACGGTGTTATACTTATTCTTTATCTCCGCTATAATTTGGCGCTCTTCATTAAGTAAATCTACTTGCCCTCCTGTGCCTAAATCATTCCAGCCGCTAACGCTCCCTAAAACTGTTTGATGAAAAAGTCCTATTATTACTAACGCTTTTTTGACTTTGGCGATGGAGCTCAGATTTCTTCCATTCATCATAGTTCAAATTAAATCCAGAGATCTCAAATAACGGAGAAAATGGATCGATGACATTCTTATTAAATTTCTTTAACGATGCGCTCTGAACGTCATTCGCTTTTAGCAGTAGGTTATCTACTGCTGAGAATAGATTCTGATCCTCTATAAAGTTAAGGTGTGGCATCCTAACGCATTAAAAGAGCTAAATGTACAGAAAACAAGAAGAGAGAATTTCTTCTCTCTCCTTTTTGATAAATTTATGAGGCTTTAAGACCCTTAAGCAAAGGACTTAGCGAGAGCCTGCACGGCTTTCTCTTCTAAGGCATCATGATTAAGCTTTTTAAAGACATCTGCACAGAATCCTTCCGCGATGATTTGGCGGGCAGCATCTGCTGAGATTCCACGTGCTTGGAGGTAGAAGATTTCTTCTTCGCTCACTTGGGCTGAGGTGGATCCGTGGGAACAAGCCACTTGATCCGCATTAATCTCTAGTCCAGGCATGGAGTTCGCCTCACAAACATCACTCATGAGGAGATTTCTGCAGGTTTGATACGCGTCCGTGTGGTGCGCACCTTCATCTACGAAGATAATCCCTGAAAAGATGGTCTTAGCCTTATCGTACAGCGTATTCTTATAGAGTAGCTCACTGTAGCAATGCGGGCTCGCATGGTGCTGGAATGTTCTTTGGTCGATCTCTTGTTCACCATGTGGCACAGAAACAGAGAGGATCTTACAACGGGCGTCTCTGCCATCTACAGTAGAGTAAAACTCATCTCTCACCCATTCTGATCCCGTATGTAAGACGGCAGTGGTAGAATCTGCTCCTTCTCCCGTGTGGGACTCGCCTAGACGAATAAGCTGGCTTTTAACGTTCAGCTCTTGAGTGCAAAGGTATTTAAAGTGAGCTCCGTTTTCTACTTTGATGTCAGAGACTGATAGAACGGTTGAAGCATCTTCCCCATTTGTTGATTTATAGCTTTCCACGATGGAAGCATGAGAGTTTTTCCCTGCTACGACGTGGAGGTAGGTATGAGAACGTCCTGCTCCTGTGAAGAGGTGGACGATTTCGATCGGCTGTTCCACTTTCACACCATCACCAATAGAGATGATCGCTCCGTCCTCTAAGGATGCGCGGTGAAAGGCAGCTAATTTTTCAGAGCCCAGCTTACCTTGCATGGGAGGAATAGCGCTTTCTAAATAATCACTGACCTCATGGATGGCACGGTTTAAGGGTAGAGCAACTAATCCTTCTGGTGTGTCTCCTTCGATACTCATGCAATACCCGTTCACAAAGGTGAAGCGAATCACGCCTTCTGGAGCGGGCTCTATATCCAACTCCATTCCTTCTTCATCGGTAAGCGGAATTTCAGTGATTTGGGCTTTCTTAGGTTTCCCAAAGCGCCAATTCTCATTCTTTTTCGTCGGGTGATCTAACCCTTGGAAATCCGTTTGTCCTTTAGCACGGAGGCTATTGAACCACTCTGGGGCATCTGGGATAGCGTCTCCTGGCGCAGTGGTGAATTCTTCTTCTAATACAGCTGACATTTCAAAAATAGTTTAATGGTTTACCCTACAGATCCTTCCATTTCTAGCTCGATCAAGCGCTTAAGCTCCACGCTATATTCCATGGGGAATTCGCGTGCTAGATCGTTAATAAAGCCGTTCACCGCTAAGGACATGGCTGCTGCCTCAGAAATTCCACGCTGTTGCATGTAAAAGAGCATTTCTTCTGATACTTGGGATACACTCGCCTCATGTTGTGTGGCATGTTGGTTTCCGCGCACCGTGATGGCGGGGAAGGTATCAGTACGGGAGTGTGAGTTAATGAGCAGAGCATCACACTCTGTATTGTTCTTACACCCTTTTAAATTTTTAGGAATGTGGACTTGCCCTCGATAGGTGGAACGTCCTTTACCAAGTGAAATGGACTTAGAAACGACGTTTGAAGTCGTTTCATCTGCAGCGTGGATCATCTTGGCACCAGTGTCTTGCTCCTGTCCGTCAGATGCGAGAGCGATGGAGATCACTTCACCACGTGCCTTACGTCCTTTCATGACGACACCAGGGTATTTCATGGTGAGACGAGACCCAATGTTACAATCAATCCAACGCACTTCTGCATTTTCATGTGCTACACCACGTTTAGTCACGAGGTTAAAGACGTTCGAGGACCAGTTCTGGACGGTGATGTATTGGATCTTAGCGCCTTTCATAGCGACAAGCTCCACGACCGCCGAGTGAAGGGTGGCGGTCTCAAACTTAGGAGCGGTACAACCTTCCATGTAAGTAATCTCTGCACCTTCATCAGCGATAATCAGTGTTCGTTCAAACTGCCCAAAGTTCTCTGAGTTGATTCGGAAATACGCCTGAAGAGGAGCATCTAATTTTAAGCCCTTGGGGACATAGATAAAGGAACCCCCGGAGAAAACGGCACTGTTGAGGGCAGAGAACTTATTATCACCAGTAGGAATGACCTTACCAAACCATGGTCTAAAGATTTCCTCATGCTCACGTAAACCCTCAGTCGAGTTGACAAAAATAACCCCTTTCTTCTCTAAATCTTCTTTGATGTTCGAGTATGAAGTCTCTGAATCATACTGTGCTTCTACTCCGGCGAGGAAAGCACGTTCTTGCTGAGGAACTCCTAACCTTTCAAACGTTTCTAAAACCTCAGGTGGCACATCATCCCAGCTACGCTTAGGAGCTTGTCCATCGGAAAGGTAATAACGAATCTTATCAAAATCGATGTTTTCTAGATCTTTAGAAGCCCAATTCGTGGGAAGTGGCTTACTTTCAAATACTTCTAGTGCACGATGGCGGAATTCACGGATCCAGTCCTTTTCCTTCTTAACACCAGAAATGTAATCAACGGTGTCCTTGGTGAGCCCTACCCCGGCATCATACTTGTGATTCTCAGGAAAGGAGAAATCTCCGATAGAGCGATCAATATCAATGGCGTCTTGCGTCTCGTCATCGAGAACCGCTGAGTCGTTTAAATCGTAAGCAGACATCGTATTTATGCTAATGCAGGTTCTTTTAAGAATTCATACCCGCTCGCTTCTAGTTCTAGGGCAAGTTCTTTACCGCCACTTTTCACGATCTGACCGTCTGCCATTACGTGAACCACATCTGGCTGGATGTAATCTAAAAGTCTTTGGTAGTGTGTAATAACAAGGAAACCTCGCTCTGAAGAACGCATGGAGTTCACTCCCTTAGCGACTACTTTCATGGCATCGATGTCTAAACCAGAATCCGTTTCATCAAGGATACAGAACTTAGGGTCTAACATCATCATTTGAAGGATTTCATTACGCTTCTTCTCTCCGCCAGAGAATCCCTCATTTACGGCACGAGCTGTGAATTTACGATCCATTTCGAGGATGTCCATCTTAGCGTAAAGATCTTTATAATAAGCTACAGCATCTAGCTCTTCACCTTTGGGAAGCCTTGCTTGTAGAGCTGCACGAATAAAGTTAGCGTTAGAAACTCCAGGAACTTCTGCTGGGTATTGAAAGGCAAGAAAGATACCCGCTCGTGAGCGCTCATCGATTTCCATTTCAAGAATATCTTCTCCATTTAAAGTTACGGAGCCACCATTGACTTCGTAATCGTCATGACCGGCGATGACCTTTGAAAGGGTTGATTTCCCTGATCCGTTAGGTCCCATGATTGCATGAACCTCTCCTTTGGGGATTTCTAAGTTTAACCCCTTTAAAATAGGAGTGTCATCTATACTTGCTTTTAAGTTACTAACTACGAGGCTCATTTGTCTATTGTTTTAAAAATCCTTTAATATTCAGTTCTAAGTTTTCAATCACCGCACCTTGTGGGAGATCGAGAAATTGCGTTAGATCAACATCAGGCTTAAACTTCACGTCTATGATGTCACCAGTTGACTGATCGTGAAAGTGTCCATGTTCGCAAAGGTTTGCGCAATACCTGCTTGGTTCGCGATCTATATTCACCTGCTTTACTACATCATGACTAACAAGTGCGTCTAAACAATTGTAGATAGTAGCTAGAGAGACACTTGAAAGTTCGTTCTGTGCTCGTTCAAATATAGTCTGAGCGGTAGGGTGATCTCTTTCTTCTAATAAAACATCATATACTACCTTACGCTGTTTAGTCATGCGTAAGCCATTATTTATCTCAAGTGTAGTGTTAGAATCCGACACGGCAAAGTAGACTACTCATCAAATCTTCCTGCGCAAGTCTTTTTTAGAACTATTCTAAATTTGCTACACTAATTATCTAAACTGGTAGTGAAGATAAAATGAGAATATTACTTAAAAGAATGTTCTGAAGCCTGCGGAGATAGAAACTGCGTCATCGTCAGCTAGATTTGTGTCGTTCACCTTATCATATTCTACCCCTAAAAGAATCTTAAGGTTATCTTCTATAAAATAGTAATTGAAACCTAAATAGGCGTTAAATGCGGTTTCTCCTCCTACAAGAGGATTATCAACGACACTACTACTCCTTGAGTAACGATTACTAGAATCTGCTACACCACCTTCTCCGCCGTAATAGGAAACTCTTCCCACAAGCTCTAAGTTTTTATTAATAGGCTTATAAGCTAAGATATTGCCCCCAAAATAGGAGTCTCCTTCTAAAGTTTCACCACCGGCAATATTATAAATCACGGTAGCCTCATTATGTTCGGTAACATAGGCTACTGAGTATGCAAAATTATCATTTGAAGCGAGTGCTGGAGCATTTTCGTCAGCATCTATAGTTTTTACAAAGTCAACAAGAAGCCTGCCTCCAGGAATGCCAAATCCGGTGCTAGCGAAAAGGAATGATCCCCTTTCGCGTTCTTCCCAGAAATCAAATTCTATATCTCTGCCGTTCGAGAAAAAACCTAATGAATAATCCACTCCCTTAGCACTCGCATTCACAAGAACTCCCGTAGAGTTAAATGGACGAATTTCACCATCTTGGAGGCGTGTCCGCGAGACGGTTTTCATTTCATTAGAGGAATAATGAACTTCTTGACCTATATTGATCTTTTTCTTTCCAATAATGAGATCTAATTTATCAAAATAGTTGAGTTTAAAAAGCCCTGCTAGATCAGCAGTGAAACCTACATCATCCCAACCATCATAAGTGAATAAATCTCCACTATGGAGATTGTTTATGTCTCCATTATCGAGATTTATATTTCCTTTAAAATTAAAGTAATTGAGAAAGTCTATATCAGACCCTAGCCTTGTACGGCGAAGCTCGTATTCATCATTACTTTTACCATCCAAGAATACATATCCTGCATGGTAGTGCAAACGCCCATAAAAGCGGACTTTCTGTATGTATTTATTCTCTGAATTTGTGTATAGAGTGCCACCTTCTTGAAGAAGCTTTTTGAAGTCATATTGGCTTTCAAATGCGGATAAATTCGTAGCTCCTGTGACAATAGCTAGTGCAACAACTTTTACTAATTTTTTAGTATTCATATTTCTTGTATGAGATGCGCAACAGAAATCACAGCTCTAGACATTTGACAATGGAGTATCGCTTAAAAAATTTCGTTTCATAGGTATGCGATCTTATAAATATGGAAATTGAATATTTCAGTCAGGGTTTATACACATTGATGAGAGAGTTATTTATTTAATGAGTAGAAAACTCTTCTTCTTCTACATGTGAATAACACTTAAAAAAGATTGTTCTTCATTCTAGCTATAGACGTTCCACACGTTAATAATAGTGTAGAGTAAAGGTAGAAAAACCTTCTCACTTGGTAAGAACTTCATTTGTGAACAACTCTGGATAACTTTAAGATGCTTTATTCACAGACTTTCTCGCAATTCTTAACAACTTACTTAAGATACTGTAAATATGCCCAAAAGATAGGTGCAGGAGCAATGAGCGCTCCATCAGCAAGTGCTCTAAGAGCGTCTAATGAGAAGCGACTACGGTAACGATTGATAAGCTGTAAGAGACCTGCAGAAACCATTATAGCAAAGTAAAAGGGACGTGCAAATTCATCACCCTTAACTGCCAGATAAAGACAAAGAACAGTAATGATCAAAAGAGGTATAGTAAGAGTTAACTCGTAAGAGCTCTTTTCTTCTCTATATCTCGTGGCGCGTGAAGCTTCCCAAATATCGATAGCGGTGATATTACAGATACAGAGAGCACTAAACATAAGCATCTCCCTGCTCCAGATTAGAGAGAGCCAAAAAGTAGAAGGTCGGAAAAAGTAAATTCCTAAAGCGACACCGTAGCTAAAAGTGTAACCAGCTATGATATTCTTAAAGAGGACTGGGCGCTCATTATTCCCACCATTTATAAGAGCGAAAAAGAAATATACGGAGACTAACCCTAATACAGGTAAAGCATGCACGAAAATACCCTTAGGGAGTTGGAAGCCAAGAGCTATACAAGAGCCAGCAACAGTAAAGACGGCATACTTCATCCAACTCCAATGCTCAGCATGAAAGGCGTGGCGACTACTCACTTTCGCTCTTACTCCTTTAGAAGCTTGATTATCTAGTATCCTATCTAGAACATATATAATCCAAACTATGCCAGGTAAGATGTAAAAGATGTTATCGTTTATCCATTGAACTCTCCAAGTTTCCGCAAAGATCCATGCCCAGACTACCGCTACTATCGGTGCATCTAGACTCATGAGGTTTGGTAATAACCAGTATGGACGAGATTTTTCCACGAAACTTACTTTTTCTATTTCTTAGATAAGCTAGAATAGCAAGCTTTTCAATATATGGAACCAGTATGTTTAAAAATAGTTGATCAAGCTAAAGGCATAGCGTGGCCAATTGCATCTGAAATTGTTCTCAGTAGTTCCGCTTCTCGGTTGGTCAGTGAAGAATCGCTTACTGCTAGGGATTTTACCTTTTCAATAATGTCATGTTTTAGCTTCGGCGATGCGTGCTGACAGATATTTAAGCATTTGTCGAGTTCTGCCACTTCCTGTGAGGAAAGTTTGTAGTCAGTCCTTTCACAGCGTTTCATGGTGTCTATGAGGAGCTGGACTTCCTCATGGATATGCTTTACGCGAGAATATTTCACCTTGGAGTAGGGCATTCCCTCAGCATGGCGTAGGAGATGGCGCTCGTTGACTCGCTGAAGCATGTATTCAAAGAGAGAGACCTCACTATCAGCTGAAATTAACTCTCTTGTAATGGTGATGAATCGCTCTTTCCGGGGAGCACTGAGTTTTCGTAAAGTGGGCATCGCGAGATCAATGAGAGAAATTTTATATAAGCTATGAAGACTTTCCATTTGCTTACTCCAGTCCTTAACCAAACCTTGCCCAGCCTCTGCCGGAGCTATTTCTATTAAGCGCGCTGCTTCTAAGCCATTAAGCCCGCCTTCAGAAGCCACGAGCATGGAGAAGATAAGGAGTTGAGCATCATCTGAATCACGCGTGGCATGGATGAGCTCAGGCGGTAATCCGTGAAGCTGTGGTGGAAGATTCAGGGTATCTTCTTCATGAGCCTCTACAGGTGCACTTAATGAAGAGACGGGGGAGCTTAGTCCAGATATTCCCTCGCGGTGCTCGATGGAGGGAAGGGACGCGTTCTCAAATTTGCCATTCCAGTCTGCTTTAATGCGTTTTATGCGGACATCTAAGGGCGGGTGGGTCGCGAACCCAAAGGAGAAGAGTCCACCATCCGCGAAGAACATATGGCTCGCTTCGGCTGCCTTAGGCGCAGTGATTCGTGAGCCTTCACGGAAACCACCAATTTTTGCTAGGGCGCCAGCGATTGTCTCTGGGTTTCTTGTAAATTGCACCGCAGAGGCATCAGCCAAGTATTCGCGTTGGCGTGAGATAGCAGCCTGTAAGAGCCTCCCAAAGAAGACACCTAAGCCACCGATCACCATCAGAGCTGCACCAATCGCTAAAATCACCATCACGAGGTTCCCTCCATCGCGGTCATTCCTTCCGCCACCACCTACCCGAACGCGCCCATAAGTCAGGGAGCGAAATAGCATGTGCCCGATCATAGCAATCGCCATCAGCCCAAAGACCCAGCCGATCATGCGCATGTTCATCTTCATGTCTCCATTGAGAATGTGGCTAAATTCATGCGCGATGACTCCTTGTAATTCTTCGCGGTTTAACCGTTCAATACAGCCTCGCGTAACTCCGATGACGGCGTTTGTGGGTTCGGTTCCCGCTGCGAAGGCGTTAATGCTATTTTCATGATCCATGACATAGACCATTGGCACGGGCACTCCAGAGGCCAGCGCCATTTCTTGCACCACGTTCAGGAGTCGTTGCTCATGGAAATCAGAAGGTGTTCCATCTAATAAACGCCCCCCCAGATCCTTCGCGACCACATCTCCTCCACGGGATAATTGGATCGATTTATAAAGAAAGGGAACCATGATTGTGCACCCTGCGACCAATGAGGAACCGATGAAGACCTCTAGAGGAAACCCCTCCTGCATCAATTGCCGATTATTCTGAACGATCACCACAAAGAGCAGTCCGATTAGCACCATGACGGCGATCACCGATAGTAAAAACCCGAAACCGAGCCACTTCGTTTTCTTGCGCGCGTCCTCTTGAGCCTGATAGAAATCCATATTTCCCTAGACTATGCCAAAGCTTTTCCGTTCAGGGAATGGGAAAAATGAAGGAATTTTATAGTGCCCAAGGGTAGGGCTTTTTTGCTAAGACAACCAATAGTGAATACTACCCGATATAAAACAGTAAAGGCGTGGGCAACAGGACTGCTTATCCTGATGGCAGTCCTGTATGCAGTGGCTCGCTCGTTTGAGGAAAATCATGTGGTGTGGCCGTGGGTGCGTGCGTTCGCGGAGGCGGGGATGATCGGTGCGTTGGCGGATTGGTTTGCGGTGGTCGCGCTTTTTAAGCATCCTATGGGATTGCCCATTCCGCATACCGCTATCGTAAAAGAGCAGAAAGATAAGATTGGGGCAGGGTTAGGGCGCTTCGTGCGTAATCATTTCCTTACTCCAGAAATCATTGGGGAGCAGGTAAGGAAGCATGAGGTAGTGAGAAAGGTTTTAAGCTGGCTGGCGGAGGAAAAAAATGCGCAGTCGATGTCTGGATTTATCGAGAAACAGCTTCCGTATTTTATCAATGAGCAATCTTTTAAGAGATCCGTCTCACGCTTATCTACGGTATTGTGTGAGAAGTTGGCAGAGACCCCGATTGAGAGAGGTGCGGGGAAGTGGATGGCAGCGTCCATGCATGGGGAGGAGTTTCGTGGTGTGGTGTCGCCTTTATTTGGGAAGCTAGGGAAAGGGTTAGCAGAGAATAAAAAATGGGTGGAGATGGAGGCGGGACAAAGAGCACCACTCACTAAGTCTCGAATCTTATCTAGACTGACCAAGGGAGTAACGCAGGCCGTTTCTGGCCACATGGTAGCGCAGGTTTCCCAAACTCTTTCCGAGGCGAGTAATGACGTTCAGCACCCCTTCTATGATAAGCTGGAGCAGTCCTTAAAAGAGCTCGGCACGGAGCTCCAATCAGAAGAAGAGCATAATGAATGGGCGCGTTGGCGAAGTAAGATCTTTCAGAGCCAAGGAACGCAAGACACGGTGGAGGCCTTTCTCCTCAGTGCGGGTCATCTAGCGGTTCAAGAGAAAGAGGAGCTGCGCGACGGGGTGTCAAGAATGCTGACAAACTTAGCTATAAAAATAGAGGAATCACCCTTGGAATTGAAGGCTCTAGAGGAAGAAGTGGTCACCTTTATTAGTAAGCTTTCTGGACATTATGGAGATGCCTTTGAGGAGCTCATCCAATCCCAATTCAGAGCATGGGATACGGATGCTCTTTCGGAGAAAATAGAGAAAAGCATCGGCGCAGACCTGCAATTCATTCGGATCAATGGAAGCCTTATTGGGGGACTGATCGGTCTTTCACTCCACGGTATAGGACTTGCGATATGGGGATAGTAAATTTATTTTACCTTCTTTGACGTCTGGTAAGTAACCCAAATGCACTTAATCCTAATAAAATAATAGATGAGGGCTCTGGTATAACATGGTTTGCAATAGTTATAGACCAACTGTCCGTTAGAGTAGCATTTTGGGGAACATAGTAGGAAGGTATGGGTCTAGCGTCTGCAATTCGTTTATCACTATCAGGAGTGCTGGATGTATACCCTTCTTGGTAACCTGTAGATGCTAAGAAACGGCTGCCATTGAAATTAAAATTAGCAGAGCTAGCTTGTGTAACTTCTCTCTCCTCTGTAATTTCATCCCTTCCCCCACTTATAATTACTATATTTGGTGGGGGCCTTACGGTAGCGTGACTAACTGAAGTTGTTCCATTATCTGTAAACTGAGCAACACCACTACCGCCAGCCTGACTAGCACTAACTAGACCATCAGAAGAGACCGTAGAGCCTTCGAATACATTATAGCTATCAGAGTTAAGTGATTGGTTAGTTAATGTAAAGTCAGCTGTTCCGTTGATAAATCCAAAGATGCGTATAGCAGTATTAGTAGAATATTGCCAATCATACGCGCCATTCTGTAAATTAGTCGCCGTTAAGCCACTTGGGTTTGCAAGAATCTCTGCTCCTAATGTTAAAATACAATTATTTCCTAGATCAAAATCTTGAAAACCGGCACCTAAAGTCAAAACGTTTCCATTAACATCTTCAAGAGTATCTAAATCTAATCTTTGTGCGTTTGAAAATAACGTTATTAACAAGAGAGATAAATATTTTAAATTCTTCATAAGTGCAATGTTTCTAATCAGAAACCCCTTTATTCGTCAAGTATACATTGCTATAGTGACATGAGCTCATCATATTTTAGAGAAATGCGGTTACGACTAACAATTGCTTACGATGGCGCACCTTTTAAAGGTTGGGCAAAGCAGCCTGATGTTCCAACGGTTCAAGAGACTATAGAGAACGCTCTACAACAAGTTGCGCAATGTCCCGTGAAAATTTTAGGATCTGGGCGGACAGATGCTGGTGTCCACGCAGATGGGCAGGTGGCACACTTCGACATACCAGAGGGAAATACAATGAACCCCTATAATTGGCTACCGGCGATGAATTCTAAGCTCCCTCCGACAATTAGAATTGTCGATTGCACCGAAGTTGCCGCTGATTTCCATGCACGTTTTTCGGCTACTTCTAAGACTTATGTTTACTCCGTGGATACTAGCCCCGTCTTGCATCCTCATAATCATGGAAGAGTGTGGCATTTGCCTAGGCAACTAGATCCTGTAACGCTGCAGGATTGCTTAGATATGTACTTAGGAGAGCGGGACTTTAGGCACTTTTCTGCCTTAAGGGGAAATGAAACGGAGGACACATCTTACGTGAGAAACCTTCAGAAAGCATCTGTATCAGAAACGCCAACGGGATTTCAAATCACGTATACCGCAAACGGCTTTCTCTATAAAATGGTACGAATCCTTACTGGAGTGGCGATGCAGGTAGCTCAAGCGCGTCTCCTTATGAGCATTTTTCAAGACATGGTGGCGGGAAGTGGGGATGAGTTTAATACTTCTAAGTTCTGCGCTCCAGCGGCGGGGCTTAGGTTGAAAGAAGTGCATTATTGATTAGAGGGTAAGATTTGATGAATGGTGTCCCCTTGCCACTCAGAAACATATTGCACCTTTTAAAAGTAAATAGTAGATCGTTCACCCGAGCGTAAAAACGATGTTCTTAAGTAAACTCTTACAAGCGAGAAATAGTGATAATCCAGAAGAGGAGAAGCCTTTTTTGGAGCACTTAGAGGATTTACGCGGCACGATTGTTAAGATCATCATTACTCTCGTTATCGGGTTCGGAATTTGTTTCGGATTTAGAAACACTCTTATGGAAGTAATGCGCGCTCCGATCGATGGAGTTTGGCAGCTACAACTGGATACGTCTCTTCATGATCTCCCCGTAAAGATTAAATCGAAGACATGGGAGAGAGCGACAAAGGCGTCTAAGGAAGGACTAGGGCTAAATGGCTCTCAGCGGAATTATTTTTATAAGCTCTTGGCAGAGGGTGAAGAAGACTTTCTCTTTCACGTCAAGTCTGTGAACCTCTGGCGCAGTGTTATCGCGATAGAAGGAAAGAATGAGCGTGAAAAATATATTAAAAATATTCCTGATATAGAGGAGCAAATGCGCGCGCAGCTGCTTGCGATGGCGGATTACTATCAAAAGAGCAAGGGTGCAGGACCAAACCCCGATGCCGAGTTCCGACGTCGTACCGTTTTCATGCAGTCGCTGAATCCGACAGAAGGGTTCATGCTATCCTTTAAATTGGCGATGTATGCAGGGATAGCAGTCACCTTTCCATTTCTACTCTTCTTCATCCTCCAATTTATTCTACCTGGGTTACATAAGAAAGAACGGAAGGCACTCTTCCCTGCCTTAACGATTGGCTTCGGGCTCTTTCTCACCGGCGTTTTATTTTCTTACATTGTAGTGCTTCCAAGGGTCTTGGAGTTCTTCACTGCATACTCCATGCAAATGGGTATTACTAACGATTGGCGGATCGGGGAATACATCTCTTTCACTACCCAGTTTGTCCTCATTTTCGGTCTCGCCTTTGAGCTTCCAGTCGTCATTATGACACTTGTTTTTCTTGGTGTGATGGAATACCAAATTATGGCTAAGTCCCGGGCGTATGCAGCCCTAGGTATTTTAATAACAGCGGCCGTAATTACCCCGACGCCAGATGCTATGACTTTAGGTCTCCTTGCTGTACCTATGTATGTTCTCTATGAGTTTTGCATTATTCTAGCTTGGTTAGTACAGAGAAAACGCAGTAAACAAGAGAAACAGGAACTAGAAGAAGAGCGTGAGCGCATCGCCAAACTCCGTGCAAGAGTGGAGAAAGAAGTAGCGGAGGCGAAGGACATTGTTAATCCCACTGCCCCTGCAGGTCTTATCGCCAATAGACAGAAAGAGCTTGATGACGAATACGAGTTTTATAATAGCCACCATGAAAACGACCTCTATGAAGACTTTGCAGAGCATCATGAACATGAGGACTTTCACGATGAGGGAAACCCTTCATCAGGTGAGGACTTAAAGGATTTAGAAGGAAACGGCATTCCTGATGACTCGGAAGCAGAAGATAAGGAAGCGGGTGGAGCTGAGGACGAGAAGTGAAAATGTTCTTGTAAAGGGTATGCGATATTCCTATTTTTTATGCTGAAAATGAAAACCTCCTTACTTATTTTACCTTTATTTTTGACGATCTCTAGTTGTGTTTCTTATTACTCGGTTCCTGAAGGCTATACTGGCCCCACCGCTACAATACAAGATACAGCAACAAAAACAGGAGTCATTAAAGCCGAGTCCTTTCAAGTTTCTAAAATTAATGGTCAATTCGATAACAATTCACCAATGGCGACATCTTATGGAGGGGGAGTAGGTGTTACACTTAAGGAATCAAAAAGAACAGTCCCTGCTAATACACCGCTCACATTATCTCTTTACGGGGGGAACATTTATGCTGCAGATGGAGCTGCCTTAGCTGATAGACTTACAGGACAAGCTAAGAAAAGTGTATCAGGGGATGTTACATTTACACCGAAAAAAGATAGAGTTTATAAAGTAAATGGAGTAGCAGGAAAAGAAACTTCCTCCATTTGGATAGAAGAAAGCTCAGGAAAGAAAGTTACAGATGTAATAACTAAGAGCTAATTATTAAAATGTTAGTTTAGGCGGGACTTAAAAGAGCCATCGCAAAGAATGAGACCTAAAAGAGATCCATTTGCGGGCTGGGGCTCGCGGGCTTTTGGCTCTTAGGAGACTTTTTCACTGGCTTGGGTGCTTCCTCTTCTAACATTACGCTAGCTGGCTCAGGTGTGGCAGACTGGAGTTCTAAGTCGGTGAGAATCCCCTTCGCGCGGTTCAGAATAGATTCGGGAAGTCCTGCTAGCTTCGCCACCGCTATCCCGTAGGATTTGTCCGCAGGCCCCGCTACTATTTGACGGAGAAAGATGATGTCATCGTTCCACTCTCTGACCGCTACGTGATAATTAGCCACTGCCTCATATCCGGTGCTGGTGGCGAGATCCGTAAGCTCATGATAATGGGTAGCGAAGAGGGTTCGGCAGCCCACCTCATCATGCAAGTGTTCCGCTACAGCCCATGCGATGGAAAGCCCGTCAAAGGTCGCGGTGCCTCGTCCGATTTCATCGAGAATAACGAGAGAGTGCTCTGTGGCATTATTCACAATGAGCGCCGTCTCTGTCATTTCTACCATGAAGGTGGAGTGCCCCTTGGTGAGGTCATCACTGGCGCCTACTCTACAGAAAATACGATCTACGATCCCAATCGTCGCTTCATCAGCGGGAACGTATGCGCCGATTTGTGCCATCAGGGTGATGAGTGCCACTTGGCGAATATAGGTAGATTTACCCGCCATGTTTGGCCCCGTTAGAATGACGATACGGTTTTCCTCATGGTTCAGAGAAGCATCGTTAGGGATGAATTGCTCATCAATGAGAGTTTGCTCAATGACGGGGTGGCGTCCGCCGGTGATGGTAAGTTCTTTACTTTCAGAGAGCAGTTTTGGGCGGACGTGATTATACCTTTGCGCCGTTTCTGCTAGACCTACGAGAACATCGATCTGGGCGAGCGCAGAAGATGTGAGTTGGAGAGAGACGAGGTGCTCGCAAACGTGCTCACGAAGGGTCAGAAAGAGTTCATATTCCAATTGGCGAGAACGTTCATCCGCACCCAAAACCTTACTTTCGAGCTCTTTAAGTTCGGGTGTGATATAACGCTCCGCATTCGCCATCGTTTGCTTTCTATTGTAATGCTCGGGCACTTTGCTGACGTTTGATTTAGTGACCTCCAAGAAGTAGCCAAAGACGTTATTAAATTTAATTTTAAGAGAGTCTATGCCCGTGGCTTTCCGTTCTTTTTCTTGGAGCTCCGCGATGAGGCTCTTTCCGTTTCGGGCGATGTCCCGAAGCTCGTCCAGCTCCTTGGAATACCTGTCCGCCACGATCCCGCCATCCTTTAAGCCCGCTGGAGGTTCATCCATTAAACCCGCAGTGAGGATCTCGGTAAGGGATGAGAAGTCAGAGATGCTTTCCTTGAGATGCGCCATCAGGCAGGGCTTGTCCTCCGTGATTAATTCCGTAGGAAGAGAAGCAAGATCCTCTTTCAGCGCAGGGAGCCTGTCCAGCGAGGTACTAAGCGCAAGCATATCCCGCGCATTGCCGCTACCCTGTGAGAGTCGTCCAATAGTACGTTCCATATCACGAATCCCCTTCAGAGATTCTCTGGTTTTAGAGAGAACAAAGGGCTCGGCGATAAAGGAGGCGATGACGTTTTGGCGGGAGACCAAGGTGGTGAGATCTCGTAACGGGTGAAGGATCCAATCCCGTAGAAGGCGTGCCCCCATAGGAGTGGTCGTGGAATCCAGTGCGCCCAGCAAAGAATGCGCTCGTCCGCTTTTGGAATCAGTCAGGTCTAGGTTCGCTTGTGAGGCGGCATCAATGAGGACGAAGTCGCTAGACTCCCGCACAGAAAGTGCTTGCAAGTGACTACAGTTTCTTCGCAGTTGGAATTTCAGGTAATGAAGGATCGCTCCAGCGGCGGAGTTTGCCGCCTTCATCTCTTCACATCCGAAGCCCGTGAGAGACTTCACTTTAAACTGTTCTTTTAAGAGATTCTCCGCCTCTTCTGTAATGAAAGAATAAGAGTCATACGGCTGACAATAAGAGAGTTCTGAGAGCGGGGCGTAATCAGGATGATCTAGCTCTGCAGTCTTTCCATCAGGAATGAGGAGTTCAGAAGGGCGGAGACGAATGATTTCATCCCGCATTTGCTCTAGATCAGGAAATTCCGCGAGCGTGAAAATTCCGGTGGTATGATCCACACAAGCCAGTCCCCAAGTCTTCTTCTGAAGGAAACACGCCACCAAAAAGTTTGGCTTCTTATCATCGAGGAGGGAGAGGTCATCGATGGTTCCTGCGGAGATGATTTGGGTCACTTCTCGCTCCACAATTTTTCCTGCCATTGGCTCGGAAGTCTGCTCCGCCACCGCTACCCGTTTATTAGCTTTTACGAGCTTAGCCATATATCCTTGAGCGGCGTGATGCGGAACGCCACACATCGGGACGTCATGTCGCTTGGTAAGAGCCACATTGAGAATACCTGCAGCCTCCTTAGCATCCTCAAAAAAGAGTTCATAAAAGTCCCCTAACCGAAAGAAAAGGAGGACATCATCCGGCAGAGAACGCCGTATCTTTTGATACTGCGCCATCATCGGGGTGAGTTTTACGCCTGCCATGTGAGAGAGTTTTACTATGGGGAAATAAACGGCAAGCTAAAAGGGGAGGTAAAAATGCAGTCACCGTGCGATTGGGTTGCAATCAGCAAATGAGCAAGATAAATAAGATGAATGCCTAATACCTTTTATAACGGATTCGATACGGAGCGGATGGAAGTTGAGCCAAAAAATGGGGATCATCGGTCGCCGTTTCAGGTGGATCGGGATCGGATTCTTTACACCTCATCGTTTCGGCAGTTACAGAGTAAAACGCAGGTGTTTTTAAGTGGGGAGTATGATTTTTATCGGACACGGCTTACGCATTCGTTGGAGGTGGCACAGATAGGGCGGGCGATTACGCATTGGTTGAAGGAGTCCACAGGTGCTTTAAATGATATGTTTTACATCGATGCGGACTTAGTGGAAGCCTCTTGCCTGGCGCATGACTTAGGGCATCCTCCCTTCGGGCACGCGGGAGAGAAGGTCTTAAATGAAATCATGCGTCCGTGGGGCGGATTTGAGGGAAATGCGCAGACGCTGCGATTATTGACAAAGTGCATTTTTGCGGAGAAGCGAACCGGAATGAATCCGACGCGGGCGTTTACGGATTCCGTACTGAAGTATAAGACGTTGTGGTCTGAGCTGGGTGGTAAAGAGAGCCCTCCAAAGAATCATTTTATCTATGATGAGCAGCATGAAATTTTAGATTGGACGATGAGTGGTAATGATTTTCCTCCTGAGCATCCAGCGGGAAAAAAAAGGGACGCCTTTAAATCCATTGAGTGCCAAATCATGGATTGGGCGGATGATACGGCGTATTCATTGAATGACTTAGCTGATAGTGTTAGGGCGGGCTTTCTAACAACGCTTAAAGTGGAGAATTGGGCGGAAAGCCAAGAACTGAACGCAGTGGAGCAAGAAGCGGTAGAAGCCCTGTTACGCGCAATTCGGAGAGGGAGTTTAGATGCGTTCGTGGGGAGTAGAATCGGGAAATATATTCGTGCTACAGAGCTGGTGGAAGACGTGAATATTCTTTCGTCTCAGTCTAACAGATATCGTTACCGATTAAAGGTGGAGCCTGAGATTCTAGAGGCGTGTGATGTGTATAAGAAACTTTCCTACGAGCTCGTATTTTTACAGCCGGGCTTAAAACAACTAGAATTTAAAGGACGACAAATGTTACTGAAGCTTTGGGATGCACTGGGCGAAAGTGCTCTTAGTACATCAGGAGGTGAGGGCTTATTATCTGCAGCCGATGAGCAGGAAATTCAGCTAGCAGAGACGGAGAAAGAGAAGCATAGGCTCCTTTCTGATTATCTTTCATCGTTGACGGATCTCTCTGCGAAGAGGCTTTACCTCCGATTGTTTGATCCCGTAGCGGGATCTATTACGGATTTATTTTAGCACACATTATCATGATTTACCCAATAAGTTTCGTGCCGTCAGGGATGTTGAGTTTTTTTCTGGCGAGTTCTGACTTCGTTTTTGTGGAGCCATCACTAAACCAGGCAAGAAGAGCTGCCCCTAGATAACCAAGTGATGGGATAAAACCAAATGTCATTAACGCGGCAAAACCTGCCAGGACAGGAGAAATAAATATGAGCACGCATACTGTTTTAGTAGGTTTCACTTCATAAAAGAATAAAGTGAGCTTCAGTTGGCTCTTTGCAGAAGCGAGTGCTAAAACTACTAATGCGAAAGAGGCTATAATTCCGTTCAGATAATGCCTAAACAGGTTTGCGTTACCGATTTCTAAAAGGCAGGAGATAAGACAGAACATGGCTGTATTTCCGATGAGGATAAAAAAGAGAAGGCGATGGGGGATACGTGTGTAACCAGAAATAGCGATTACCATCGCACTGGTGACAGCAGAGTGAACAATAATGGATAAAATAAGCTCACTGAGGACAAAGATATGCATTCCATTCACCCAATAAGACACAAATGTGTAGGGAATTAATGAGCACAGTGTGAGGAGACTGAGTGACCAGAGTGCGAAGAACTTTTCAATAACGACGCGGTCACGCTTTAAGCTTGTGAGTATAAGGAGCTCGTTATTTCCCTTTTGAAGCTCTTGGCTCATCATAGTTATACCAGTGAGTGGGATAATGATGATACTACAAAGTGGAATGAGAGCCCAGAGGTAGCCACAGCTAAAGTTATTGCCAGGGAATGGAAAAAACATCGCGGGATTGAGAAAAGCAGAGGTATCAAAATATGGTATAGAGCGCTTACTGGAATAATCTAGAAAGACGGCGAGAATCGCTAAGATATGAACGATGGCAAAGGGTATTGTAAAGACGCCTTTCCTTAGTCCTTGCCTTAGCTCCTTCAGTGCTACGCATCCGATCCAGTGGGGGAATTCCTTTTCACCTAGCATTATCTGTGTTCCTCTTTACTCCAAATGATGACGACGTTCTCTTTCTCTCTATTTCTTAAATGACGCAGGTAGAGGTCTAATCCCTCCTTCCTTTTTTGGTTCTCTAAGTATGCTCTGAGTTCTTCGTCCTTTCTGCGAACGTAACTCAGAGGCTTCTTCTCTAACACTTCTATATAATGCCACCCAAGTCTACTCTGTAGGAGTTTGGTTTGGCCTATAGGTAAAGTAAATAAGGAGTCTGCAAGCCCATCGGGGATTCGATCTTTCGTTACCCACCCTAGCTTACCACAATCTTTTTTAGCGCGCTCATCCTCATTCATAAGGTCGGAAAGCTCTGTAAAAGAGAGCTCACCCGCATCTATTCTAGCAACCTCCGTTTCCAGCTTTTCTTTTACTTTCTCAGGATTCTTTTCCCATGTGCTCAGGAAGATATGTCTGAAACGTAGCCTTTCAGGTAAAAGAGCGTCCTCCCGTTCAATACTAGCTAGTTCTGCGTCGGAGACTTCAGTATTGATTTGGCGGTTTAAATATGCCTGCTGTTCTAGGCTAGCTTCCGATCGTAATTCTAATTCTCCGTCGAGATATCCTTGCCTGCGCAATGCGTCCTTACGTTCATAACTATCACTAAACTGTAAGTTGCGATGTTCTATCGCGGTCGAAAGCTTCTCATCCGAAAGAGTAGGGAGACCTTGCTCGTTATGGTGTGTTTTTATCCGTAATAAGTGTCTGGTAATTAAGGCTTGGAGGCAGTGCTCAAATAAAATGGGGTATTCCTTTTTGGTTACTTCCGCGAGAGTTCGCCCGCGTTTGTAGAGATAGCTTTCCATTTCATACTCTACCTGAGAATCTAATATAGGCTGACCATATACGAGAGCGGACACGCCATCAGCCCTAAGCTCTGTATAGTTTTTACCCCTTTTTTCTAAAGTCCACTTGTAAATAGGACCTTTAAAAAGGTTGATGTCTAAAAGCATGTAAAGGACTACTACTCCGTAGATAATGAAGCGGTAGGTAAATCCTTTAGACATCAGTAGCTATTACCAAATAAAGAGGGTGCACGCAAGAACTGCTACCCCATAAAGGAGTCCAGCCCAAACAAGCGCATTATAGCGTAAGCTTTTAGCAGTCACCCATTTCACAGTATCGCGAAAGAGATACGGCATACCCACACAATACATACCAACTGTGAGAACGATGTAGGCGAAAATGGGCAGTAAAATACGGGTTGGCTCATCTTTAAACATACCGCCAATGAGAATAGGTCCCACCGCCATAAGAGCGAGGAGGCCAAGACCTCTGACGAATAGAAACTCGCGCACATACAGGCACATGCAGACAAAAAAAGCGGGCACAGCAATCTGTAAAAGGGGCTTCATCGCATTAAACTCTGCGAGATTCATAGAAAGCTTAGTCAACAGAGGGATAGAGGATTTTTCTGGAGAGACGAGTAACCAAAACCATCCTAGTCCAAGTCCCATAACGATGACGCCAGCATTATAATGGCGCGAGAGCTTTTTGAGCCACTTCTTACAGAAATCCGCCTTTAGAAGCATGAACAGGTGTAAGCCAATAAGGTAGATCGCAACTGGCCAGCCGATCTGAACCAAGGTCAGTTTCTCATATGGGTGAACTAAGTCAGTCATTTAATCGGTTGTTAGGTTGAGTTAGCAACTGCGTAAAGAGTTTTTTGAGAGAGCACGGTGCAAGTAGCGACTATAGAGGAGGAAGGATGAGTTCATCTCCTGGCTGAATGTCTATCTCACCACCCAAGAAAGTGTAATACATCACATCTGCAATTGCTTTTTCACTTTCTACGGTGGAGACCTTTAATTGTCCGACTATGCCCGTGTTTCTGCGGATGGCAAGCGTCACTCCTGATTGCACATTTTCGTAGTTGATGACATTAATGGCTGCGAATTGATCTTGCGGATAATACTTTTCTACCGTTGCCATGACCATTGCTTGAGAAATGAGTTTTGCGCGCCGCTCTAACCTCTTTTTATCATTTGGATCCATTTCTGGCTCGATCACCTCTTGTGCTTCTTCAGCCTCATTTTGTTTAGCCTGGAGTCTAGCTTGCTCCTCCGCTAAGCGTGCTTTTTCTTCCTGTAGCTTCTCAGTCTTAAGCGTATCTAATTCCGATTTTAGGGCATTCATCTCCTCTCTCGTATCAATATCTTTTTGTGGTGAATAATCGACGATTGAAGTCTGCTGTAAAAGTGAGAGCTCTGTGCGTAACTTCTCCTTTTCATGAATATTTGCTGAAGAGCCTATTTTCATAGAGCCAAAAGAAAACGCAAAAACTCCCACTAAGATGAGAGCTGTTACTCCGATTAACATTGATACTGCGTTCATTTTAAACCCCTATTCCTACCATTCTCAAAGTTCCATTAGACTGTAAAGAAGAGAAATACAACGCTTGCCTGTTTACCTAAACTATCAGTAATCTCAGTTGAGCAATGTCATCCTATAGCAGATACAGTATTTTTTTACTCCTTACCGCCGTTGTCGGTCTAGTAGGGCTGGGTTTAGTGATGCTGGCCTCTACTAGTCCATGGGCAGAACCAGAACACATGGAATATGCCCATGTAAAAAAACAAATGATCTTTCTTGTTCTGGGTATTATAGCATCTGTCGTAGCTGCGGCTACTCCGCTCGCGTTACTTGAGAAATTTTGGTGGGTTTTCCTCGGAGGGTCATGCATTCTTTTAGCTCTTTGCTACATTCCCGGAATAGGGATAGAGGTGAATGGAGCGAGAAGGTGGATTAGGTTCCCGCTTTTAGGTCAATTTCAGCCCTCAGAGGCTGCAAAAGTCGCGATCATTATCTCCTTAGCGATGTGGATGGCGCGTCAACAAGCAGACCCTCAGAACTTTTTTAAGGGGTATTTGATACCACTTATAGGACTCGCTATACCTGCTGGTCTTATCTTTTTTGAAAAAGACATGGGAACAACAGCGGTCGTGGTAGGCTCTGCATTTCTTATACTCTTTGTGGCAGGGAGTAGACCTGTATTACTCGTTGGGACAGCGGTTGTAGGTATTATCGGCTTGATTGCCTTCGTTAATTTTAGCGGCGGAAATAGGGCAGAGCGTCTCTTATCATTCCGTAATTTAGAAGCTACTAGGCTGGAACATGGGTTACAGCAATGGCGTTCATTATTGGCTTTTGCCTCTGGTGGGGTGGAAGGTGTAGGGCTAGGAAATGGGGCAGAGAAACATGGCTACTTACCGTTTGCTCATACCGACTTCATTTACCCGATCATAGGAGAGGAACTAGGGCTCATGGGAACGCTCCCTGTAATCCTAGCTTTTGTTTTTATATCGGCTGCAGGTATTCTCATCGCATCTCGGAGCTCCACCCAATTTGGCTCTCTGTTGGCAGTGGGGTTAACCGCAAACATCGTTATTCCTGCCGCGATGAATATCGGGGTGACGACTGCGATGCTTCCTAATACTGGGCTACCCCTTCCCTTTGTGAGTTATGGAGGCACTAACCTTATTTTCACGCTTGTGAGCGTAGGGATTATCTGTGGAATTTATTTCCGCACCCCTAAGAAAGAGGCTCCCTCCATTTCTCTTAAAAGAAAGCGCCGAATTATGAGGCTATAGCTTTTCGATAAACCGCCTCTACTTTCTCTACCATTCGGTCTAAATCTAAATCTCGATCTGCGGTTTCAAAAATGGGAGTCATATTTGTTTTATATACGCTGGGGTCTTTTAGGTAATGATTAAGAGATTGAGCGATTCTATCTATCGTCGTTTCTTTTATGAGTTGCGCATCGGCTAAAAACTCGGGCGCATAGCCTACCTTTGTTGAGATGACGGCACATTGCGCACGAAGAGCCTCTGCTAGAGTATACGGACCGCCTTCATTCCGACTGGAGATGAAGAAGCAGTCTGCAAGTAGCATAAGCCCGAGAACTTCCTCAGGCTTAATGAAGCCTGGCGTCCAGATGCGTTTAGAGAGGTTATGCTTCTTAATGATGCCATTAAGCAACTCTTGATCTCTTCCCTCACCAATAAGCCATAGATAGCAATCCTGCGTTCGTGCGAATGCCTCTAAAAGGAGGTCAAAGCCCTTAGCCTCCACGAATCGTGCCGCGGCATAAATGATAGGCTTTCCAGACTCCAAGAACGGTGGCTTTAATGCGAGTCCCAATTCTTTATGCGCAGGATTTGAGGGGGCGACCGCATTCCAAATCACATGTGCGTCTTTGAGAGGGAGAGAGTCCGCCACCATTTGGCTGGCACAAATGACTTCATCAAAGCGATTAAAAACGGTCTGGTTACTTTTCAGGTTTTGGACTGTCGCAATCTTTTTGCTTTTTATCTTCAGCCTTCCTACCACATGGCCCGGCTTATTGGCGTGGGCATGAACGATATGCGGATTTAGTTCCTTAATGATGTTTTGTAATTGCCACTTAAGACGAAAGTCTTTCCTCCCTCGCTCCAACTTAGCATCCATGGTTTTTACCCCATCTCCAAATTTACCTAAATATGCCTGCGTGGTGAGAACGAATACCTCATGCCCTTGCCGTGCTTGCTTGTTAGCTAGGTCTATGACGTTCTTCTCTAAGCCACCGATTTCCTTATGGCTTGCTAGGACATGGCAAATAGATAGGTGATTGCTCATTTTATTGACACCATGAGGCGATCGTTTTTTGGAGGGCTTGTAATTCTGGAGAGGTTATTTGGCTCTCTTCTAGTCTGGTCAGCTTTTTATTTTTTCCTAAAAACTTGTAGAATAATTTCTTCATCCATGAACCTGCAGAACTGGAGGCATAGTTTTTTAGTTCTGGTAAGGACTTACCATTTAAAATTGCTTCAGCCGTCCTAAAAACAGTCTCGCGCGCTACCTCAGAGAACCCTCCCTCATTCCAAGGCTTGGGATTACTAATAAAATGAAAGTTTTTCCGATCAGACAAATGCTTAAATCGGCTGTTATCCTTACAAAAATAATTAAAAGATTCATCTAAAAGAAGACAGTCTCCTTTAATGAAGGTGTTTAGGAGCGTCTGGTCATGCTTAAACTTTTTCACACCTTTAAAGCGTTCGTGAGCTTTTTCAGGGTTCAGATCTTGGAGAAACTCTAGGAACCTTGAAAACGAAAAGCGAGTGCGATCAAAAACCATATACCCACTGTTCAGGTAGGGGAGCTCCTTCTCTTCCGCCTGCAAAGGCGACAGGTGATTCACGTAGAAATCGTTCCCTAAGGTGTTATAGTCTTGATCAACAACTCCCGCGATCATACGCCCAGAACCCTCTAATTTTTCCACGGTAGATCTTAAACTTTTAAAGTGAAGCATATCCGCATCAGCAAAGACTAAAAATCGCGTCTCTACTAAATCTATCGCCTCTATGAATGCATAAGCCGCATAGCTGTCCCAATGGGGTGGAAAGGGATGCCAGCGCTTCAGGTTCACCTCTAAAAAGCGGCAGGTGAGGTCTATTTCCTGCTTCTTAGAGAACTCCCTCATTTCTAATGAAAGCTCGCCTTTAAATGACTGTTTTAAACCGCAGTCCATGACGTTTAGATTTAATGGAGCAAGATCTTTATTAGAGATAGTAAAGGATTTAAGCAGGGCGGAGAGTCCCTCGTGATACCCATCATCTGCGGCAGTTACAAAGCTGATTCCTTTTTTCATTAGGAGCCACCCTCCTTACTAGCCTCTCTCTGGAGATTTCTGACTTCTTCAGCAAAGGGTTGAAACTTCCGATACAGTTTCTTTCTCGCGAAGTAGGGATGGAGCTCCGTTAATTTAAGGAATGCTCCCTCTCCTAATCCATCCACGAGAGCGAAGACAGATTTCATTTCCTGTGTTTCATCGTACGAAATAACGAGAATATTTTCCGAGTTGAGCTCACTTATAATCACCGCGCTTTCGCGTAAATCTTGGTAAAGCTTAACTATAAGTTTATTTACACTTCCTGAGGTAGGGCGATCTTTAGCGATGAATTCTTTAAGAGTTAAATATTGTGCTCCACATTCTTTAGACACTCTATCAAAGATGTAACCTATACCTTCATTGGTCTGAACCGTTCCGTAGTATGTAGGAATAAGTAATTTTTCAGTGACCTTTCTATTCTTTTTTCTTAGCCTTGTAAATTCCCGCAACTCTTTTTTCAGTTCTTTAGGGTTAGATTTCGGATTAGAAATTTTTACCACCCGTGATGGGTCTTCAGGATGAACGTAGCACTGCTTATTGCGTCCTTTTCCAATAAATTGTGCCTGAGTAAGATCTATCATTACGATGAAGTTAAATTCCTATTTTAAGGTTTTATATTCAAATGTCTTTCCAGCATTTTAACATCTGTGAGCCATCTGGAGAAGGCGACTACACTTGCAACCGCCCAAGAGTAGATCCCGTATCGCCACATCCCACGTCTAAAAAGGTTTCTCGCTAAATAAAATGGAAAGAGAAAGAGAATACGCAGGACAATAATGGGATAAGGCTTTAATTTTTTTTCCTCAGCTCTCATGGTCGATGCTCGGTTTAGCTTACTCATAAGAAAGAAAATATTGGGGAATGAATAATGCTCTAGGTGGCCTCCAAGTTTAATGATCTTCGCTCCTTTAGGAACTTTCAAGTTTGACCATACTTCACTAGCAGGACATCTGAAGTGCTTTTTATTGTATAGCTTATCACGGTAATCTGCAGCACCGTATTCCCAGAGGCATCCTGTAGGGTCTACGGTAGCGACCTTAATAGAGTAGATGACACTGGGATCTGCACCTAATTTGAAGAGCTCTGTGATGGCTTTAGCGAGCTCCTCCGAGATTACTTCATCCGCATCCACGTCTAAGACCCAGTCATTCTTAGCTGCATCTTCTGCAATTCTCTTTTGAAACCCTTCTCCTAACCATGGCTGTAAGATCACTTTTGCTCCTGCGGTGTTCGCAATTTCTCTTGTGTCATCTGTGGATTCAGAGTCTATCACGATCACTTCATCACAGAGCTTCATAGCTGCGCAAACAGTGGCTTCGATTCTAGAAGCTTCATTTTTAGTCCTTATGTAGCAACTAATGGGAAGAGGAGAGGTTTGCATTATATTTAAGGGTGCAGGTAGTCTTTTATCTAGGTTTTGTCTAACTAAGTGAAGAGGATTTTTCCCCTCATGAAAAGCCAATTAAAGCAGCATGTCTAAGATGTTTTTACAGGAACGGAGCAATTCCCAGAATTATAATATCTTTCATACTACACGTTAAAAAACGTACTAGGGTAAAGCCTCCCTTAGAAACGGCGGTTTTGTCAAAACCGCCCTACCAATTTGCTTGTAATATATGGCGAAGCGGTAGGGAGGATTCGATGAATCCTCCGCTTATGAAAAATGTCGTATTGTGTGAATATCTTTAATTTAGCCTCTGTTTTGTCAAAATATTTGGTTATATTTCTTTATTGTGTAAAATGTAGTCCTGTGTGCCACACGGTTAGTATAGATTTAGATATAGTCTGGAAATAAAAACCTAATATGATCATTTTAAACAGCGATAATTATATTGGCAAAGGGAAGCTTAGGAGATGCTATTTCAATGAAGATCAGTGTATTAAAATCTTTCATGAAGGTGAGGACGTCAGAGTTCACACTATCTGGAAGGAGATACGCGAGCTGAAGAGGATGGCTCGTAAAAAGAACTTGAATCTCATCATCCCCAAATACCACGGGACGAAGGAAACGAACTTAGGAGAAGGACACGTCTTTGACTTAGTTCGTGACGCGGACGGAACAGTATCACCTACTTTTAAGAGTTATATCACTCAATTCCCAGAACAGGTACAGCTTCTTAGAGATAAAGTCTATGCCTCTCTAATGAGAGCAGCTCCTGTTTTATACGATATCACTCTTGAGAATATTCTTCTTCAAACAAATGCTCAAGCGGAGAAACACATTGCCGTCATAGATGGCTTCGGTGAAGATACTTTTATAAGGATTAATACAATGGTTCCCTTTCTAGCACGTAAAAAAATAAAGCGTAAATTTAAGAAATTTGATCGGCAACTGGCTCAGTTTATAGAAACTCGATAAGGATACTAACAAGTGGGCATCTATGACCATACTACGACTCATACCTCGCCTTCGCTATCCAGACTCAAAATTTCAAATAATATTCTGCTCAGTGCGAGTGTGTGTTGGCACTAAAAGAAGGGGCTTGTATGATTAAACTTTTTGCTATTTATTGCAGTGATGCGCATCGTTCACGCGGCAAATTTTTCTTACAATAATCATGGGCAGGCTTTTGGAAATCCAGATCAAAAGCTTCAGCACGGTTTCATAGAAAATAGACATTATTGCTATGCCTTTCCTGTGAATGATATTGCGCGGCAGCTCTCATGGAGGAATAGCAAGAATGGAGGGGCTGAACGTATGAATGCTTCGCTAATAGAAACATGTAAGAAGATTCAGCCAGATGTCTTAGTTTTAGGGCACGCTCAACTTGTTACTAAACAGACTTTAGAAGAAATTAAGTCTGAGCTTCCGCATTTAAAGATCATTCAATGGTTCGTGGATCCTCTAGAATACCAGAGAGTTTACCAATTCATTTTAGATCGTTTGTATTTACTAGATGCGGTATTTTTGACTACAGGGGGGGAATACCTAGAGCACTTTAATATAGACTCTTGCCAAGCTCACTTCTTCCCTAATCCAGTGCATCAAAGCATTGAAAAATATAAAGCCTTTCAAGCGAGAGGGTTTGACTATGACCTCATTTTTATTGGAAACGATAGAAAAGACCCGGAAAGAAGAGAGCTTCTTACCAAATTAGATGTAACGCTATCTAAAAAATTTAAGGTAGGCATATTCGGCTCATTAGGTCGCTCAGGTATCCATGGTAAGGAACGCGACGCGCTGTTTCAGCGCTCTAAAGCTTCTTTAAACCTTACAAGACATAAGCCAATGAAATGGTATAGTAGTGACCGAGTGAGCCAACTCATGGGGAACGGGCTTCTTACTTGCACAAGAAAAGAAGCGGATTTACATCAGGTCTATGGAGATGACCGATTAATTTATTATACAACAGTTAATGACTTAAGCTCTCAGCTAGAAACAGTTATAAATGACGGCAGTTGGCAAGATATTGCTAAGAAGGGGTGGGAGTTTGTTCATGATCAACACAACGCTAAGATTGTTTCTCAACAGATGTTAGACACCGTTCTTTAATTATGCCCTCTCATGACTTATCAGATATTACGCTTGTAACTATCGGATTCAATAGCGCGGAAGTTTTAGGGAATCACTATAGCTCTTTGAGGTATGAGGCTTTAAGCGTTGAGCACCGGCCTGCTGTTCTATTTATCGATAATGATAGCTCAGATGATTCCCTTTCCTTATTAAGGCAAGATTTCCCTTGGGTGAGAGCGTATAAAAACGCTGAAAATATTGGCTACGGAGCGGCAGCTAATGTTGGTATTAAACAAGCCAAGACGCGCTATATCTTAGTATTAAACCCAGACCTTATGTTATGTCAGAAGGGGATATTGGGATTACAATCATGTCTTGAGAAAAATGATAAGGCAGCAGTAGCTGGTCCTGATGTATCTGGATCTGATCGCTCAGATACTCGAAAAGTTGAATGGATTATTGGAGCCGCGATGATGTTTGATACTCATAAAATGGGAAGTATTGGATACTTTGATGAAAACTATTTTCTTTATTTTGAAGAAACGGACCTCTGCTATCGCATATTAGAAGAGGGCAAGGAGGTCTTACTATGCCATAATTCTAAATTGCTACACATTGGTGGGGCGTCCTCATCAAAAGACGCGAATAGAGAGCTATTCTTAAGCTATCATTGGGGAAAGTCTTACCGTATAATTGCAGAAAAATTTCCTCACCGAGTAAAACCAGTTTCTAAACGAGTGAGAAGGATGAGAAAAAGTATTTTAATAGCTAGCTTATGTAAAAATCACGGCAGAAAGCATCGCGCAAAGGCTAAAATTTTAGGCTTACAAGGGAAAGGAAATCCCTATTCTCTTATGCGTAAAGAGGTAAAATATTTAGCGAGCGGAGAAGAAAAGACATATTGGGTTATTTCATGCTGTGGAAATAGCCTACAGCTGAAACTTCAGACTTTTTGGGCACTTTCCACGCTCATTTATAATAAAAGCTCTAATTCAAATTTTATTTTAGCTACTGATCAGTCGGCAGAGGAATTCGCCTCGTTTAAAGAGCAAGTAGATATATTAGCACTAAGCGAAACTCAAATGGCAGAGTGGACGGACGATTTTTCGTTCTTTTATAAATTTAAGCCTAACTTACTTAAGTATTTGGCTGAAAATTTAGAGGGGAATTTCGTTTGGGTGGATAGCGACACTGTTTGTATTGCGCCTTTAGAACAAATGGAAAAACGGCTCGCCGACGGGATATGCTACATGCATAAACAAGAATACCTTGTGTCTAAAAGGAGGTCTAAAGAACAGCGGGAGTATGACGATAAGTTATCAGAAGAAAACCTAGCAGGATATAATTACAATGAAGAAACGTGGATGTGGAACGCTGGTATTGTCGGAATACCTAAACTACTTACCCCAAAAATTAGAGAAGCCTTAGATATTTTGAACGCTATGGAGTCTCTTAACCTTTCGCATAGAACACGCCTTAGAGAGCAACTTGCGTTTTCTATTTTTTGCCAATCTCAATATCCTTTAAAACAAGCTAATCAATACTTTCTTCATTATTGGGGAAATAAGGAGGAGTGGTTTAATTTTTCTGTGTTAAAGTTGCTGAAAAAAAATGCCGAGCAACTAAGCTCTACTCAATCAGTAAAAGACTTTATCCATAGCTCGCATCCAGATTTAGTTTCTCCGAAAAAAAGTAAATCTGAAAAGCGTAAGATGAAAATACGAAAGCTGTTAGGCCTCTAGCTCAAAGTCATTTATTGGGCTTTGGAATGCTGCCATTCATGGAATATTTTTTGCTTTCAACTAGCCCGATCGTTGATTGATCAATGGGCTTAAATCAAAGCTTGGGGCCAGGCGAATTTGGGTCAAGGGAGAAGTCTCCATTGTTTGGGTCATTAAATATAGGGTCAGCGGCGAGGCTATGTTGGTCAATTCCTAATTTCCGATGGCTTTCCAGAGCGGCTCGAGCTTCCTTCAGGTTATCGGCTACGTAATAAATATTATAATCAGTATCGGCATCACTTGCACGAGCAAGCGCTCTGCCGCAGCGATCTTCAGTTTACCCTTAAACTTCCCCTTTAGCTCACTGATGAAGGCCTCTACGGGATATGCCCCTGAAGAATAGAAGATGTTCCGCTTAATAGTGGCTTCTGTCATGGGACCTTCTCTTAGTGATAAATAGTAGCCACGAGGTGGGGAAATAATGTCTGCAATGATGTTGTTCTCAAACCGATTATTGAGCTTCAGCATCATTCCCTGAGAGGTGCATTTATAGATGATGTTTTCTGTGATAAGGGTATCACGCTGCCCGCCATCGGTTCGGATAGCGCATTGCATAATCATAGGAGTAGTAAGATGATGTTGGGACGGTCAGCTAAACACAGGGAAGTGAAGGCTGCTAAGAAAAGAGCTTTAGTAACAAGCTTTGAGAAGGAAGGTGAGGTATTCATAAGAGATATTGAAAGGAGAGGGGCTGATAATCTCCCGTTTACTATATTTCACTAAGTGTCTAAAATTAGATGCCGTCAATAAAGTCATAATATTTCATTGAACCCGTCGCGTCGGATAAAGCACTTTTTATGCTCTTTTGCTACGCAAGCCCTAATGCATGATCACTTGACGCATAGGCGTCCATTTACCTATGTTCTGATTATGGAAATCACCTTACGTTCCCCTTTGGATATGCACCTGCACCTGCGTGATGCTGAGATGATGAAGCTTGTGACACCTCTGACCGCAGAAACGTTCTCAGGTGCGGTGATTATGCCGAATTTAGTTCCTCCAGTTACTACGCTCGAGATGTTACACGCTTATAAGGAGCGAATCTTGGAAAGTAAGGGAGAGCACCAGTTTGATCCATACATGGTCATGTTCTTTAAAGATTATACGGAGAAAGAGCTAGTTGCCGCTAAAGACCATATGATTGGGATGAAGCTATACCCAGCTGGAGCTACTACTAATAGCGAGGCTGGTGTGGCTCAGATTGATTCGGTCGAGCATGTCTTCAAGATGATGGAGGAAATGGAGATTCCGCTGATGGTTCATGGTGAAACTCATGGTTTTGTCATGGATAGAGAGGCTGAATTCATGAGTATCTATGAGCATCTCGCAACAAAGTTCCCTAAGTTACAAATTACGATGGAGCATATTACGACAGCAAAAGCGGTTGGTATGCTAGATCGGTTTGAAAACTTAAAAGCGACAGTTACTTTACAGCACCTTATTATTACACTTGATGATGTAGCTGGAGGGTTTCTGAAACCACACCTCTTTTGTAAGCCGATCGCTAAACGACCTGAGGACAGAGAAGCGTTATTACAAGCAGCCCTTCAAGCTCATCCTAGGCTGATGTTCGGTTCAGACTCTGCACCACACCCGATATCTAAGAAAGAATGTTGTGGATGCGCGGCGGGAGTGTTTACAGCACCTCTTGCAATAGCACGTCTTGCGCAGCTCTTCGATGAGCATGGATGCTTAGAAAACCTACAAGCGTTTATTTCTGACAACGCTCAGAAGCTATACGGAGTGAAGCCTGAGAGTAAGCTGGTGACCGTTAGCAAAGAGTCGTTTGAAGTTCCCACTAGCTATGATGGCCACGGACATAAAGTAGTGCCAATGCATGCCGGTGAGACTCTGGATTGGAAGGTTACAGGTGTGAAGTGCTAGTGAGGTGAGGTAGTCTGCTCTACGGCCAACTACTCAATATGCGTCTTCTCTTGCTCCTCTGAAACAGATTCAGCAAGGGAAAGCTTTATGACGGTATCGTATTGATTGATGGCTTTTTCAGGGAGCGTGAAGGTAAGGGCTTCTCCATCTTGAGCGAAGGTGACAGCCTCTCCATTTTCAAGGAAGGTGGCGGAGTCTACTTTTGCAGAGAGTCCATAGAGATTTATCTCACCCGCGTTCCAATCCAGCACGTGCACATAGAGTGATTTTCCATTTTTACTGACTGATACATCTCCCCACTCAGGCTTAGCCTCTAGCGGATTACGGCGTGTGTTGTAAATCGATTCACCATTCGCTTCAAGCCATTCACCCATTGTTTTATAGATTCTTACCGCTTCAGGATCGAGCTTCCCGTTCCCCATGGGGCCATTGTTGACGAGGGAGTTACCGCCAGCACATACAGTATTGACGAAGCGGTGAATCATTTCCTCTGGGGTGTGGTAATAGTGTTTGCCCTTTTTCTTGTATCCAAAGGAGGAGCTGACACTGTCTGGGGACTCGACGTAGAGAGGGAGTTTCTTGGTTGGGATCTCCTTATCACCAATCGATATGTAATCGAAGAGCTCTAGATTCTCTTGCTTCACCACACCTTTGCCACGTTGAATGATACGAGAATTAATAATGCAGTTAGGAAGGTGCTTACGGATGACATCGCTGAAGGGCTTCGCGCGCTCATAGGTCATATCCACAGGAGTGTCATACCAAACGAGATCCAGCGGATACTTCGTTACCAGTTCTTCCATTTGCTTGATGCTCTTACCCTCTAGGTAGCTATCGAAGTCTTGCTTATAGTCTTCTGGGAGGTCTGGGTGCAGTTCATGGAGCTTTGTCCTATAGTTGAGATACGGCGCGTCTGGTTCGTCCCAATCTTGCGCGTGGGAATAGTAAACCCCAAACTTGAGACCTTCTGCATCACAGGCATCGCAAAGCTCCTTTACGAGGTCTCGCTTGAATGGAGTATGATCGTGAATATTATAATCGCTTACGTCTGAATCAAATAGAGCGAACCCATCATGGTGTTTAGAGGTAATGACCACGTATTTAATTCCACAGTCCTTGAAGGTCTTAGCCCATTCCTGCGCATTAAACTCGGATGGATTAAAGGATTTCGCGAGTTCTCTGTATTCTTCTACTGGAATCTTAGCGGAATGCTGAATCCACTCTGAATACCGGTGCTGTGATCCGCGTCCCTTATATTCTCCTTCTTGCGTGGAATAGACCCCGAAGTGAATGAAGGCACCAAACTTGGCGTCCGTGAACCATTTATCGAGGCGATCAATGGAATCCGGCGTCTGCTTTAAGTCATCAGAAAAGCGATACTCAAAGGCTTCCTCTGGCTTGGGTTTTCTTGGCTCATGCTTAGTCTCAGCAAAAGAAAGAGAGACCAAGGCACAGGAAAATGCAGGTAAGATAAGGAGAGGTTTAAAGAGCTTCAAAAATAGATGGTAGAGGGAGTTAAAGTTTAATGGGTTTGATAGAGAGAGACTTCAGTTTAGCAGTTTCTATCTCACCTTCTATACAGCGCACATTGATCGTATATTTCCCTTTTTCTGGGAAAAGAAGCCACCCGAAAGGATATTCCTTATAAATGTGTGAAGCATTCTGTTGGTTTTGGATCTTTTCGCCACCCTCTATTTCTATGCTCCAGGCAAGGCGTCCCTCTCCCGCGTAATTTAGTGAAACAAGATGCTCTCCTGGAGTGAGAACTTCTACTTCCCAAGTAGCTACCCCATTTTTTTCCCATTTAGCGACAGGGTAAACACAGACCCACTCACCGAATTTTTCCATCCAGCGATCCTATGTGATCTTGGCATTCTTTGCCTCTGCAAACTGGGCGTAGATTTCAGTCCCCCGGTTAGGATCCACCGCATAAGTGGTCTCTACTTCTGGCTCTGCAGGGAAATCCAGCTGGATGACGGAGGCGATGCTTTCTGGCGCAATTTTAGGAATGTCGATGATGACCCATCCACCGTTTTCTTCATAATTTAAGGAGGTGTTATCTTCACCACCTAAGAAGGAGGCAGAAGAAAGCTTAGTTTTCACACCTGGGAGGTAGAGCTTACCAGAGGTCGGCCAGTCTAGGACAGTGAGGAAGAGGCTTTTATCCTTCTTGGTGACATCTCCCCAAGGTAACGCGTGCCCCCATGGAGATCCCTCTACATTATAAACGACTTGAGGGTATTTCTGAATCCATTCGCCGACTTTTTTTAAGGATTCTTGTGCGCGCTCAGGAATCGCTCCCGTTCCGTCTGGTCCTACGTTCAGCATATACGTGCCTCCTCTACCTACGCAGGAAATGAGACGGTGTAAGACCTTGTGCGGACTCTTCCAATTCTCGTCATACCATGCGTAAGCCCAAGAATCATTCGTGGTATCCACACTCTCCCACATGCCCTCAACATTATGATGCGGCACTTCCATGTCTCCCAATGTTTGGTAATCTCCTAAGTTATGCCCCGCGCGTCCAGAGACTAAAGCATTCGGCTGATGCTCTCTCACTACCGAGACGAGCTGCTCGACGTGCTCCTTAGGCATTCCACCTGGGGTATCGAACCAGATTAGCTCTATCTGACCATACTCGGTAACGAGCTGGGTAACTTCTGGGAGACACTTCTTTTTAAAGTAATCTTCAAAGGTCGCAGGATTCCCCTCTGCATCCACGGTTGGTCCATTAGTTCCTCCTGGAAAGGTCCAGTCTTGGTTATGGGAGTAGTAGAAACCTAGCCCGATGCCTTCTTGTTTACAAGCATCTGCTAATTCTCTCATCGGGTCTCTTCCCCATGATGTGGCATCTACGATATTAAAGGAGTCCGCCTTAGAGTGAAACATCGCAGAGCCATCGTGGTGCTTAGCCGTGATCACGATGTATTTCATCCCTGCATCTTTCGCGAGCTTAACGATCTCCATGGCGTCAAAATTTACAGGGTCAAAGGCCTTCGCTTGTTTCTTATATTCTTCTGGCGGAATGTTCGCCATTCTTGGGTTCATGATCCATTCCCCGATCCGATAATAGGTTTTCCCATCTACCTTATTCCCGAAATTAGAATACAAACCCCAGTGGATAAACATCGCGTAATTTCCTTCATCGAAGAGCTGCCCACGCTCCGCATTCTCTGCGCGAAGCTTAACAGTGGTTTCCCCCCACATTTCATTCATTCCTTCAGCGAAGGACATAGAGCTAGAGAGTAAGGCCGACGTAATGAGTGTTTTGATGACGCGCATATTTAAAGGTATATTTACACCATTAGATATGAGGTGAGCGAAGAAAAGAGAAAATTAATCCTCAAAAGCTAAAGAACACAAAAGAACGAAGTCTTGATTGTGGATTAGGCTTCTTAGAAATGCAGAATCGTTTCGATAAAACAAACTTCAATTTTAACAAATTTATCATATAACACGACATTTTTTATAAGCGGAGGATTCATCGAATCCTCCCTACCGCTCCGCCATATAATACAAGTAAATTGGGTAGGGCGTTTTTAAGTGTAGTTTATCCTATTACGTTTTTTGTCGTGAAGTGTCTAAATTTATCAGAAATGTCAGTAGCGAGAACTTATACTAAAATATCTTAGGACACGCTCCTCATTATAGGCAAAAATATTTAGGAATGTGTTTTCCCATCCGCAAGGAGAGGGTCATCACCGTATTGGTTTCTGCCTTGCTCTCCTGCGAGACAACCGCAATCGATTAAAAGCCAAATTCCACCAACGTAAGGCACCAATATAATAAGTGCCCACCAACCTGATTTCCCACGATCATGTAAACGCTTTACCATTATCGCGATACTGATCCACGCGGCAGGAATATAAAGAATGAAGCAAAGAATACCGAGGGTTACCATCAAGGGTATATTCATGTCATTACCAACATTTTCTGAACTGATCAAATGAAACATCATAATAGCATAAGGAATTAAAAATGGAATACTTGCTAAGAGCCCCCAGCTATACATGTATCCCCAATAGCCTGCTCGGCTGATTCGTCCTTGGAATCCCCAGAGCTTTTGCTTGAGAGTGAGAGGAATATGCTCTCCTCCTTGGTCAATTAAATCAGTGGACTGTGGCGCGGCGTAGATGTTTTGGTCAGACATTTCTATTTAGATGTGTGTTGATCAGCAATAAATAGGATTCAGATAAATGTAAACAATGTTGCTTTCTTTTTTAGGCTTCTTTAATGCAGTTAGCGAATGTCTGGTCGTCTAGATAACCGCCATGAAATAGAGCTTGCAGAGGGAATATCGGTTCACCTTCGCCCTGCAAGTATGGTTCCTCGTGTCCTCGCACGGCTCATAGATGTAACGACTCAATCGCTAGTAGTAATTGTTCTATCCATAGTAATTGGGCTCACAGGGATGCTCTTAGGTTCAGAGGTCGCAGGCGGACTGAATCTTCTTTTAGGCTTTGTTGTGCCTTTATCATACGACCCCATCTTTGAGTTATCCAAGCATGCAGCTACTCCTGGTAAGCGCATAATGAAGTTAAAAGTGGTGAAGCTTTCTGGTGCACCTACAGACTTTGGGGCATCATTCATGCGTGCTCTCCTCCTGCCTATAGATTATCTTCCATGCGGGCTTGCTGGGATTTGGGCAAGCCTCGCGACGAAGCATTCACAACGCTTGGGAGACCTAGCGGCGGGAACTCTGGTGGTGCATCGCCATGAGGAACTACATGGAGAAATAACAGACTTTTCAATTAAAAGCATACGACCTAATATTCCTTTACAAAGAGAAGAGCAAATCGCCTTCTTAGAGTTTGGGCGGCGATATAAAAGCTTGAGTGCTGACCGTAAAAATGAAATTACGGAAAGTCTCTCTACAGTAAAAGGACAGGCAGTAAGTGGGGTCGACTATGCATTAGGGGTAGCGCATTGGTTAAATGAGAATGAAGCATAGGTTATGATTTCACAGAAACAGTTCGAGAACTTAAATGAGAAGCGTTGGGATGAAACTACCAATGCTGTTTCTATCTTGAATACCAAAGAGCTGCTTTCTCCTGAACAAGCGCGTAAAATCCCCTCACATTTTCGTAAAATATGCCAAGAGGTGGGGATTTCTCGCGAGCGTATCTACGGATTAAAGCTTACTTCCCGCCTCAATCAAATGGTGATGGACCTCTTCCATCATCTTTATCGCAATAAGAATAGGCTTAATCCTGTTACTTTCGTGACGCGCACCTTTCCGGGGGCAGTAAAGCACAACATACCTTTCTTATGGATTAGCATTACGTTGTTTTGGTTACCGTTTTTTCTTCTCTCCTTATCTGGGAATTGGGGACTGACTTGGATTCAAGCTCTCTTAGGTCCCGAGATGATGGAGCAAGTGGACGGCATGTATGGGAAAGATGGTAGTGTTTTAGAATATGGAAGAGACACTTACGGTAGTGACTTTAGGATGTTCTGCTTCTATATTGCTAATAATGTGGGGATAGATTTTCAATGCTTTGCGAGTGGGATTCTCTTTGGGGCAGGAACGCTTTTTTATACCATTTTTAATGGGCTCTTCATGGGAGCTACCTTTGGCTATGTAAGGGAAGTAGGAGACCCTGAGAAACTTTATAGCTTTGTCTGCGGGCATGCCGCGTTTGAGCTTATGGGATTACATTTGTCGTCAGTAGCGGGTTTGCGTTTAGGCTGGGGTTTAATTAGCCCTGGAAATCAAAGTAGGCTTTCCTCATTGATGAGAAATGCACGGCATTCTTTAGTTATTCTTGGTGGCGCGGCGATCCTTACTTTTCTAGCCGCTTGTGTGGAGGGGTTTTGGTCTGCCCATGACCACTCATTAACGCTTAAATATGGCGTGGCAATCGGGTTATTGGTTGTGACGATAATCTACGTCTTCTCAGGTAAAAAGGAATGGTATGAACGTCCGTGATTTACAAATTTCCTTACGTCCTAGGAAAGGGTGGGAAGCGGTGGATTTAGGCTTCGCTTTAACGAAGGCACATTATCAAGATCTTTTAAAGGTTGGCTTAAAGGGCTTTCTTCCCTTTTTCCTGCTTATATTCTTGTTGTGTTGGAAGATACCTTACATCGGGCTGTTCATCATCTGGTGGGCGAAACCCATTTATGACCGCTTTTACCTTCATTACTTAAGCCGTCGAATCTTCGGGAATGAAATAACAGTGAAAGAGGTGCTAAAAGCGGCTCCGCAACATGTTTTTAAGAGAGTCTTTCTCCTGATGACGTTTCGAAGGTTTTCGCCTTGGCGTTCTATGACCTTACCGGTGCATGACCTTGAGCAATTAAGCAGGAAAGACTATAATAGGCGCTGTCGAGCTGTGACCCGTATCGGAGGGAGTGAGGCTGTCACCGTAACTTCTGTTCTTTCGTTATGTGAATCACTCGTGTGCATCAGTGTTTTTATTCTACTAGTTTTACTCATTCCTGAAGCGGGGTTTGGAATAACGGAGAATAATATCGAAACACTCTTGAATGGAAAAGAGTTTCAAAACATATTAATGAGATTATCTGCCTTTATTTTCGCGATTGTTTATCTTTTTCTAGAGCCTTTTTATATTGGAGTTGGCTTTTCCTTATATCTTAACAGCAGGTGCAGCCAAGAAGCTTGGGACATAGAGTTACGGTTTAAAGAGTTTGCGAGCAGAGTAAAAAACAGCACCTTAAAGGGGGTTTCTTCAGTTAATAGTGTTCTGCTCTTCAGTATGACTCTGATCATAGGCCTCAGTTCTGTTACCACCGTGGAAGCAAAAAAGGCAGATGTAGGTATATCACAGCAGTTATCTCCTCAGTCGGTCATTGAAAAAGTGTATAATCATGAGGATTTTAAAATTCATACTGGAATTAAAAAGGAGTGGAAATTCGATAAAAACGTAGAAGAGGCACTAGAAAAATTCTTTGAATCCATATTCAATAAAATGGGTTCTGGTTCTGGGGTTAGCGGGAATATTATTGAATCAGTTTTAAAGGGGTTAGCGATCATTATTTTATCAGCACTAGGCATCGCTTTGATCGTGGTCTTAGTGAAGCAGTTTACCAATCGTCAGGGGAGGGAGATCGCGCTTCAAAACACCTTAAAAAAGGAAAAGCCAAAGACGGTTTTAGGAATGGAAGTGACGGAGGCGTCTCTACCAGAGAATCTTTTGGCTTCGGCTCAAGAGGCATGGCGCAAGGGAGAATATAAAACAGCTTTATCTTACCTTTACCGAGGTGCACTTTCTAAAACGATTATCGACTACGATGCGGAAATAGAAAGCTCAGATACAGAATATGAGTGTACAAAGGCAGCGCAAAAAGTCCTGCCTTCTCCTGCAATACTATATTTCCGTAGTCTTTCAAACCACTGGATCACTGTCGCCTATTCAAAGGATTCTATCTCGGAATCTGATTTTAATACCCTTTGTCAAAAATGGCCCTTCAACGAACAATAATCTACATTTCCAGTATTCTTGGGAGCTTGTTCATATTGAGCGGGTGTGGAGAAATGGTAGAGGAGGAAAAAGAGATTGGGCTAAAGGGAGTCGCGAAGTATGATCACTTCTTGGCAGCTTCTCGGTTCATGAGTGAGATGGGAATGGAATCTGGAAGCTACACAACACTTCCTGAGTTTCCACCACCGCCAAATACTACCATTTTTTTACCAGCCTCATCCGTGCAAAGTGAAGGCATGCTTCTGGAGTTAGATGATTGGATCTACTATGATGGTGGGAAGCTGATTTGTTACTTAGAGAATGGCACACTGAGTGATTTTTATAAGCATGCACCGGATGAAGGGAGTGCTTTTTTAGATCACTTCGGGATTTCTGTAGAAAAAGCTCAGGAAGAATATGATACTGAAGAGACTTCAGAAGAGACAGATGCTGCAGAAATGATTATTTCCATGAGTTTTGATGAGAGCGCTACTATGAAGGCTTCTTACAAGACGAGCTTTCCTAATGATTTCCATCTTTATTTTAATGAAGATGGTTATGAAAACGCGGAAGAGGATGGCTTCGTTTCATTAGACTTCGATCATGGAGAAGGACAGGTTAAGGTTTGGACGACTTCCGCGCCCTTTACAAACGCATTTTTAAACAAGGAGGAGCATGCTTCTCTGCTTTGGGATCTCGTCAAAGATAATAAAACAGAAAGGGTTTGGTTTGTTCACTCCTCGCAAATTTCATTCTGGAAGCTCTTATGGGAGAAAGGGAAATATGCTCTGATTTCCTTAGCTCTCTTACTTATTTTCTGGATCTGGACGTCTTTCCAACGCTTTGAGCCACTTTTCCAAACCGTGAACGCTACAGAAAATACGCTTGAAGAACATCTGACCGCGAGCGGCTATTTCTTTTCACGGCACAAGGCGGATACCCTTATTCTGAACCAACTCAAGCAAAGTATGTATCTCAAGCTGAGCCGAAAAGTGAACTTGCCAATCAATACGCCTATGAATGACCTCTTGAATGTCTGTAAGGCTCAGGATGTCCTTACCCCTGAGCAACTTTCACTCTTTACAGAACCTTACCCAAACAAGAATAAAGAGATGTTCTCATACCTAAAAAAAATACAAAGCCTTAGCCAAGACTTATGACTGACCCTGAATCATCCAATTATACGCCACCCATTCCCGCATCAGAAGGAGCCACCACGATGAACCGTACCGCCGAGCAAGAAAAAGTGGAGCGCATCCTGAATGAAATTCGTAAAGTATTCATCGGACAAGATGAATTAATAGAGATGGTGCTCACCGCTTTTTTAAGTAACGGGCATATTCTCATCGAGGGACACCCAGGGCTGGGGAAAACACACTTGGTGCTCGCTCTTGCGAATACTTTTCAAGGCATCTTTAAGCGAATCCAATTCACGCCAGACCTCATGCCCTCTGATGTGGTGGGGCACAGCCTCTATGATATGAAAAGTCAGCAGTTTAAGATGAAGCAAGGACCTGTGTTTACAAACCTGCTCTTAGCGGATGAAATCAACCGTGCCCCTGCTAAAACGCAGTCTGCTCTCTTAGAAGTGATGCAGGAGCGCCAAGTAACAATCGATGGGGAAACGCATCCGCTGCCTCAACCTTTTATGGTCTTAGCGACGCAGAACCCGATCGAACATGATGGTACATATCCGCTCCCTGAAGCGCAATTAGATCGCTTTATGATGAAAGTGTATGTCTCTGAGCCAGATCTAGCGGACGAGATAGAGATTGCTACTAGGGCGACGAATTCTGGGGCACGCTCTTTAGACACCGCAAACATTACTCCTATTTGCACGCCTGAAGAAGTGATTCAACTTAAGGCTGCACTGCGTGAGCAGAAAATTGTAGCAGAAGTGATAGAGTATGCTGTCAAGCTGGTGCAAGCAACGCGTGAGTCTAATATGCTCAGTTATGGGGCTAGCCCACGTGCGAGCATTTCTCTTATTGAGGCTTCTAAAGCTCTCGCTCTACTCAGGGGGCGTAACTATGTGATCCCTGATGACGTGAAATACTGTGCGATATCTGTTCTGCGCCACCGCGTGAGTCTTACTGCGGAGGTATCTATAGCAGGGCAAACGGTGGATGAAACTGTGATTGCCATCATTAATTCTATAGAAGCTCCAAGAGTTTAAGTGCGGCCTACTAAAACACTTCTGATTTTATTCTTAATCCTCTTCTTTATTGGATTAGGGGCATGCTTTATGGAGTTCTTTAAACTGGTGTGTATACTGTTTGGAGCGGTGATCTTGGTTATTGCTGTAGTGGATGCCCTCTTTACGCTGAATAAACCGCGCCTTCACTTTAAAAGGCACTACCAAGAGAGGTATGCCCTGGGAGAGGCGACGGAGGTTCAAGCAACGCTCATGAACAGAGGGAAGAGTAAGAAGACCGTGCGTATGTATGACGGAGTGCCAGATTATTGCGAGCATGAGGAGTTACCCTTTAAAAAAACGCTTAAGGCTGGAGAGTTTGCCAAGGTGGGTGCGGTTCTTACATTTACGCGTCGCGGAGATCATGAGATTTCTCCTGCGTATTGCGAATACCACTCATCTTTGGGGCTATGGTGGCGTAAGGTAAGAATAGGGAAGGGACTAGCGGTAAAAGTCTTCCCGAACTATGTGCCTGCATTGAATTACGGTCTGCTGGCGACATCCGATCGCCTCGCTCAAATGGGGATAGTGAAAAAACGTTTAAAAGGGCTTAGTAAGGAGTTTCACCAGCTGCGGGATTATCATGATGGTGACCCACTAAACCAGATTGACTGGAAAGCGACCTCGCGAGTGGAGCGCTTAATTTCTAGAGAATTCCAAGTGGAGCGTGATCAAAACATCCTCTTAGTGGCGGATTGCAGTATTCGAACGAAGGCACTAGATCATCATCTCCCTATTCTGGATCATATACTTAACTCTATGATCTTAATTTCCTACATGGCACTGAAACAAGGGGATAAGGTGAGCTTGATGAACTTTGGGATTCCTCCCTCAGAGCATCGGTATTTAGCTCCCGTTAAAGGGAACTCTGGAATACCTAAAATTCTGAACCATCTCTACAATTACCAATCGACAAAATCCTACGGTGAATATTCAGCCCTCGCAAAGCGGATTTTAAGTCAATCTAGAAAACGCTCTTTTGTGATCATTCTTACGAACTTACGCTCTGAAGATCAGTATGGATGCGTAGAAGCCCTGCGACTCTTGAGCCAAAAGCATACGGTGCTTCTTGCTTCTGTCCAAGAAACATCCGTTTCTGAAGCGCTTAAAAAACCGATTTATACTACAAGTGATGCAAACCTCTTTCTTGGTGCAGAGGCTTATGAACAAGATGCGGAGAAACTTGTCGCCGATTTATCAGCAGCAGGGGTTTCCGTTTTACGTAGTCCAGTTGAAGGTTTTGGGGTCGCTCTAGCAAATCGTTATCTGGACTTACGTGATAGAATTTCAGCTTAACTATTGAAAGCTTACTTGCGGTAACGCTTTTCGGAGCTGTTTTTCTAGAGCAGGGTCAGAGGGGGCACCTTTTTGGAGTGCTTCGCGGTAGTTCTGAAGCGCTTCATTGTACTTTCCTTGGTTGATGAGGAGGAGTGCGAGGTTATATAGTGGCTCAGTGAGTGTGTGGCTAATTTTCAAGGCTTTACGCAAATGCGTTTCGCTGGATTTAAGGTCGTTTTGGTCTGCCATAAGAGCGCCCAGGAAAATATGAGCCTTAGCATTATTGGGATCTGCACTAAGGCATTGGAGAAAGTGCTCAGTAGCTTTTTGGTCGTTTCCTTGTAGGTATTGGGCGTAACCTAGCATTTGAAGCGCATAAGGAAGTCCGTCATCGCCTCTCATGGCGAGGGCATCTTCGAACGATGTAATAGCGCCTTCTAAGTCTTCTGTTGAACCACTTGAGCTTTGAGCTTTCCGGAGGCGCGCAACTCCTAGGTTAAGCATGCTAGGGATGTGTCCTGGATGGTCATCTAAGTTAATTTTAAAGAACTCTTCTGCGGCTAGGTAATGCCCTTTTTTATAAGCGGAACGTCCGAGCTTATCGTGTACATTTAAGCGTTGATTTAAGGCCTGCTCTGCGCGCTTACGTTCTTCTGGGAGGGCACGATCCGTAAAGCGAAACTCTCCGTCGGCGTCAGGGTTAGCAAGTAGTCTTTTTTGATCCTCGGAGAGAACGAGCTCCTGCGTCTCTTGCAAATCTAAGGCAGCGAGAAAATTGGTATCATCAATACCGAGGTGCTTCAATTCTTCTAGAATGAGTGAGCGCGTAATTTGCCTGTTTTTTTGTAACTTCACGTTCTTTTGCAAAAGATCTTTAAGCATAGCGACTTCTTCTGAGCTGTATTGCGCATCGGTCGCTTCTTCTACTAGTTTTAGCTCAGCTTCTGCATCTTGAAGTTTTCTCACTAGCTTGTCTCCACGCAGGTTACTGAGCTCAAGCTGATGTTTTTTTTTAATTAAATCTGTTCTTATAAGGGCATATTGCTTTCTCGCGATGAGAAGGTCTTCCTTTTCTGTATTCTTATTTTTGAGAGCCTCTTCAAAACGTTTTCTTGAGGCTCTCAAATCTGCTTTTAATGCAAGATTTTCTTTTTTTAGGAGGTCTTCCTTTTTGTCACTTCCGAGAAGGAGCTTAAGTTGCTGGTGCTCTACTAAGAGGTTATCATGCTTACCCTTTACGTCTTTATAATGCTCTTTTGTTTCATCTACTAGTTTTTGTAGCTGGATGACCTTTGCTTCTTCTGAGGCAAGCTGGCGGTTAACCTGAGCGAGTTCTTTATTCTGTTGTGTGAGCCGCTCCCTTTGGGACTTAATAACAACTGAGGACATTTCTCTTTCCTCATCAAAGCTTATTTCTAATCTGCTCGCTGCGACTCTAGAGGTTTCTAATTCCCTTTGCAGTTTCTTGATACGATCTAGAGCAGTGAAATACTTTGCCTCATTGCGAGAAAGGTTCAATGATAAGCTCTTTTTAGCGTTCTCGGTGTCTTGTAAATCCTCTTGGAGGGCTTCTATTTCGCTTCGTAAAGGACGAGTGAGTAGGATGCTTTTTTCTTGTTGGAGTGCCGTAATTTGATCCTGAAGTTTAACATTGGTATCTGAGGCATCTTGGAGTGCCATTAGGGAGTGGTCTTGTTGCTTACTAGCATCTTTTAATGATTGATTGAGAGTTAGGATTTTCTGCTTTGAGTAAGCTTCTTGCTCGTCTGCACTTTTGAGTGCAGTCTGGAGCTTTCCTTGAAGACTTGCTATCGATCTTAGATTTCCTTCTGCTTGGGATCTAAGGGAGGCAATCTCATCATCGCTTTTTTGACGAATCGACTTATGGTTTTTACCAAGGTCTTCAATCTTCTGGTTTAGAGCGTTTATTCGTTTTTCCTGCACTTGAATGTTAGCAAGGTATTCGGTCCTATTTTTTTCTGTTTCTAAAAGGTATGCTCCTTTTTCTTTTTCAAGAAGCTGAGTTAGTTTTTTTACATTGGCGAATGACTCATCTCTACTCGCTTCAGCATAATTACGCTCTTTTTTAAGAGATAATTTTTCTTTATTCAGTGTGTCGACCTGGTTGCCAAATGAATCAACAGTAGTCTTTAAGGATGCTTTAAGCTGTTCATTCTCTTGATCAACTGAAGCTAGGTCTCCTTCCAGTTTCTTTCTCGCTTTTTCGGATTCTCGCTGTTGCTCTGCGATGGATTCATTTTCACCACGCAGAGAAATGAGTTCTTCCTCTAGCTTAGAAGCCTCTAGTTCTTTTTGCTTAAAGTCTAAGCTATTATCATACTTACCTTTTAATGCACTTCTGAGCGTAGAAATTTCCTCGTTGAGAGCTTCTTGACGCGCTTTAGTCTTCGCCTGCATTTCAGAGGCGTTTTTCTTAAGGAGATCATTTTCTGCATTCTTTGTATTGATAGCGCTAAGATCTTCGACTTTCTCAGTGAGTCTATTGATGTTGGTTTTCTGCTCTTGGATTTCCGCAAGATGAGCGCTTTTCTCTTTTGCAAGAAGCTGAGTTAACTTTTCTACATTGGCAATGGACTCATTTTTACTCGCCTCTACAAGGTCACGCTCTTGCTTAAGTGCTAACATTTGCTTATTGAGATCGTCCACCTGTAGGACAAAGGAGCTACCAGCATTCCCTAAGGATTTTTTAAGCTGCTCGTTCTCTAAATTAAGTGAGTCGAGTTGACCTTCTATACTTTTTCTCGCTTTCTCAGATTCTTGTTGTCGGGCTGAAATCGTTTCATTTTCACTAAGTAGAAAAGTAAGCTCTTCTTTTAGCTTGGAAGCCTCTTGCTCTTTTTGTTTAAGACCTGAGTTGGCTGTAGACATCTCTTTCAACTCGCTTTTGAGTGAAGAAATTTCCTTATGAAGAGCCTCCTGAGGTGCTTTATTTTCTCCCTGTATTTCAGAGGTATTTTTCTCAAGAAGAGCAATTTCAGCGTTCTTACTACGGATCGCGCTGAGCAGCTCATCTTTAAAATCAGCTTCCTTTTGCTGCTGTTTTTTAGCATTTTCATCCAGTTGGATGCGTAGGATATTTACTTCACTTGTTAGTGCTTTTTGGCGTTTTTCGAAGTCAGACTTTTCTTTTTTTGCACGTTCTTTCTCTGCTGAGAGTTCAGCATCCTTTTTTTTCAGATCAGCTATGACTTCATTTCTAGACGCTTCTTCCTTCTCCTGTGCCTTGAGCTTACTTTGTTTATTATCAATTTGCTCTTGAATGTCTGCTAAGCGCTTAGTGATTTCGCTGAGCCTTTTATCGTTTTTTAGGATGTCTTGCGCCCGTTCTTTTGCTCTCTCTCCAGAATCTTTACCCTCGCTATACAGGCTGGGAGTAGCAGATGAAGGGGAGTTTTCTGACTCTTTAGCTTTAAGAGTTTCTTGTGTAAGAATGGCTACTCGGTCATATGCCTTTTTTACATAATCTGGTCTCCAGGTAGGGTAATTAACATTGAGGGTATTGAGAAGGTGGGTGGCTTTGCTAAACTTCTCAATAGCAGAGTCATACTTTGAGTCGCTAATGAGTGCCTTACCATCACGCTCATAGATATACGTTTGTAAAAAGAGATCTGAGGGGTTCAGGGACGCGAGTCTATCATTTTGCCCGTATAAACTATAAAAACAAATGGAGGAGAGCGTAAGCCATAAGGAAACGCGTATGAGGTGGGAAAGATAATTTAAACGTTTTATTAACATATGGTGAACCCAGTAATTCCCTTGGGTAATGCTGATAAGGATTCCTCTGAGGTGGACTTTATATGGCGAGATATTTCACTTTCTTCCATGATTTCACGTAAGAACTCTTTTACTTCAGAGTATTCCCCTTTTACGTTAAGCTCAACGGTTCCATTCGGTAAGTTTTTTACACAGCCGATGACATCAAACCCCTTTGCTATCTCTTTAACGGAATAACGAAATCCGACACCCTGTATCCGCCCCTCAAAGAGAATTTTCTTTGAGACTGAGCTATTGGGAAACAGATCGCAGTTTTGCATACTAGCCTTACATAATACGTTTATTCCTCGAACGCTCTTTCTGGGAATGTACTTTGCTGTTTGCGAGCATTCCCACCAAACACTTCTTCTGCAGTTTTCCCTTTTACGAAGGTGAACGTCACGGGTTTTGAACGGTTGCCTTGGGCGTCATAGGTGTATCTTGTTTCACTAGCGATGAGAGGCTGTCCTGTTTTGGGGTCTTTTTTATTCGCATGAAACATTCGTTCTCCTACTAACCTTCCCGTACTAATTTCGTAAGCGTAGGAAACTTTAAAGAGTAAGGTGTTCTTAGCGTTGTAGATTTTACAGCTTCTTGGATTTCCGTGGTCATCCATATAATAGTGGGTAATAATCTGGATTTTCCCAGCAGGGCCGACCTTTTTTTTGGCAAGGATCTTCTTCCCAGGCGTTCTCCGATACATAGTTCTAGATCCATCATAATGCTTCATGACCCGAACATTGGGACCTTGAGCTTCCCATCCGCTGGGTAGTTGCGCAGAGGCGGATATGAGAAGGAGGAAGAAAAGAAATTTAACCATAATTCTAATTTATGCCTTCTTAAGAGAGCGGAATCAACTAAAGAAATAGACAGATGAATGTAAGTGATAGATATTCGCTTACTTATTAATCATGATCTGGACATATAAAGGGGGGAAATTTGATCTTTCTAAGAAAGGAGTCATTATGGGCATTCTTAATGTAACCCCAGATTCTTTTTCAGACGGGGGCCAGTATAATTCAGAAAAAGAGGCGGTGAAAGAGGCATTAAAGATGGTTCAGGAGGGTGCTGAAATTATTGATGTAGGAGGGGAATCTACAAGACCTGGCGCGGAAGCCGTAAGCCTAGATGAAGAACTTGGGAGAACGATACCGATTATTGAAGCTCTTAGAAATGAATGGGATGGAGCAATATCAATAGATACCTCAAAACCTGAGGTGGCGCACGAGGCGATTCAAGCAGGAGCAAACATTGTCAATGACGTTACAGGGCTAAAGGATCCTGAAATGGTGCTCGTTTGCCGAGATGGTGAAGTAGGTGTGGTGGTGATGCATATGAAAGGAACACCACGTACAATGCAGGAAAGCCCCTCATATAATGACGTTAATGG